>NZ_DJUS01000036.1:0-42717 GCF_002438365.1 Pseudomonas sp. UBA6276 | reverse complement strand
AAGGTCAAGGATGCCATCGTCGACAAGCTGCGCACGCCCAGTGGCGAACGTCCCAGCGTCGACAAGCTCAATCCGGACCTGCGCGTGCACCTGCGCCTGGATCGAGGTGAAGCCATTCTCTCGCTCGACCTGTCCGGGCACAGCCTGCACCAGCGTGGCTATCGCCTGCAGCAGGGCGCCGCGCCACTCAAGGAAAACCTTGCCGCTGCCATTCTGATTCGCGCTGGCTGGCCACGCATCGCTGCCGAAGGCGGCGCCCTGGCCGACCCGATGTGTGGTGTAGGCACCTTTCTGGTGGAGGCGGCGATGATCGCTGCCGACATCGCGCCCAACCTCAAGCGTACCCGCTGGGGTTTCAGCGCCTGGCTGGGCCACGTCCCGGCCATGTGGCGCAAGCTGCACGACGAGGCACTGGCTCGCGCCGAGGCTGGCTTGGCCAAGACCCCGGCCTGGATTCGTGGCTACGAAGCCGATCCGCGGTTGATCCAGCCGGCGCGCAACAACGTCGAGCGAGCTGGCCTCAGCGATTGGATCAAGGTCTATCAGGGCGAGGTGGCGACCTTCGAGCCCCGTCCGGATCAGAATCAGAAAGGCCTGGTCATCTGCAACCCGCCGTACGGCGAGCGCTTGGGTGACGAAGCCAGTCTGCTGTACCTGTATCAGAACCTGGGCGAGCGCCTGCGTCAGGCTTGCCTGAACTGGGAAGCGGCGGTGTTCACCGGTGCGCCGGACCTGGGCAAGCGCATGGGTATCCGCAGCCACAAGCAGTATTCGTTCTGGAACGGCGCCTTGCCCTGCAAGCTGCTATTGATCAAGGTAACGCCCGACCAGTTCGTCACCGGTGAGCGCCGCACCCCCGAGCAGCGCCAGGCGGCGCGCGAGCAGGCCGAACAGGTGGACACCACGCCACCGCTGGCCGATCCGTATGCACGGGTGAACAAGAACGGCAACCCAGTCAAGCCAGCACCGGCGCCTGCGCCGGTGGTCGAACAGGCGCGGCTGAGCGAAGGCGGGCAGATGTTCGCCAACCGCCTGCAGAAGAACCTCAAGACCTTGGGCAAATGGGCACGACGCGAGGGCATCGATTGCTATCGGGTGTATGACGCGGACATGCCCGAGTACGCCATGGCCATCGATCTGTACCACGACTGGGTGCATGTGCAGGAATACGCCGCGCCCAAGTCGATCGATCCGGAGAAGGCCTCGGCGCGCCTATACGACGCCCTGGCGGCCATTCCGCAGGCACTGAACATCGACAAGAGTCGGGTCATCATCAAGCGCCGCGAGCGCCAGAGCGGGACTCGCCAGTACGAGCGTCAGAGTGCCCAGGGCCAGTTCACCCAGGTGCAGGAAGGGGGTGTGCAATTGCTGGTCAACCTGACCGACTACCTGGACACCGGTCTGTTTCTCGACCACCGGCCGATGCGTCTGCGCATTCAGAAAGAAGCGGCCGGCAAGCGCTTCCTCAACCTGTTCTGCTACACCGCCACGGCCAGCGTCCACGCTGCCAAGGGCGGGGCGCGCAGCACCACCAGCGTCGACTTGTCCAAGACCTATCTGGATTGGGCGCGGCGCAATCTGTCCCTGAACGGTTTCTCGGACAAGAACCGCCTGGAGCAGGGCGACGTGATGGCCTGGCTACAGGCCAATCGGGAAGAGTACGACCTGATCTTCATCGACCCGCCGACCTTCTCCAACTCCAAGCGCATGGAAGGGGTGTTCGACGTACAGCGCGACCACGTCGAGCTGCTGGACCTGGCGGTTGCCCGGTTGGCCCCGGGGGGCGTGGTGTATTTCTCCAACAACTTCCGCAAGTTCCAGCTCGATGCAAATCTGGCGGAGCGCTATGCAGTCGAAGAAATCACCGCACAGACGGTGGATCAGGACTTTGCCCGCAACGGCAAGATTCACCGGGCCTGGAAGATCCAGGCGCGGTGACTCCCTGAGGAGATGCGGCGCTGCCTTCGCGGGCAGCGGGCTCAGCCGCCCGCCCCGCTCCCACACGTATTGGATGATTACTGGATGTTGGGCGAGGTAGACGCGGCCTTTGGCTGCGAGTACAGGTCCAGCAGCGCCTGATCCAGAACCGATGAGGCGCCCCATGGGCGCGGATCGTTGAGGATGGCGACCACCGCCCAGGTGTTGCCGTTGCTGTCGCGGCTGTAGCCGGCGATGGCGCGTACGGTGTTGAGGGTGCCGGTCTTGATGTGGCCTTCACCTTGCAGCGCCGTACGCTTCAAGCGTTTGCGCATGGTGCCGTCCATGCCCACGATCGGCATCGACGCCATGAACTCGGCGGCGTAAGGGCTTTTCCAGGCAGCCTGCAGCAAGGTCGCCATCTCCCGCGCGCTGACTCGCTCGTCACGGGACAGCCCCGAGCCGTTCTCCATCACCAAATGCGACGCGGTGATGCCTTTTTTAGCCAGCCAACCACGAATCACGCGCTGCGCGGCCTTGGCGTCGTCGCCGTCGGCCTCGTTGCGATAGCGTTCGCCCAGGCTCAGGAACAGCTGCTTGGCCATGGTGTTGTTGCTGTACTTGTTGATGTCGCGAATGATTTCCACCAGATCCGGCGAAAAGGCCCGCGCCAGTACGCGCGCGGTCTTGGGTACGGTGCCGACACGGTCGCCGCCCTGGATGGTGCCGCCCAGTTCGTTCCAGATCGCGCGGACCGCGCCTGCGGCATAGCTCTGGTGGTCGAGCAGCGACAGGTAGGTCTGCGAGCTGCAGCCTTCTGCCAGCTGGCCGCTGACCACGACGGTCATGCCGTCGGCCTGGGTGATCGGGTTGTAGCGCACGTCGCCCGTGCACTTGGTTCCCGGCAGCGCTTTGACCTGGTTGTCGATGCGAATGGTAGCGATCGGTGGTTCGACCGACACCAGCACCTTGCCGGTGTCGTTGCGGGTGACGAAGCGCAAGGCCTTGAGGTTGACCAGCAGGGAGTCCGGGCGGACCAGGAACGGCGCGTTTTCATCGCCACCGTCATCGTTGAAGGCTGGCAACTGCGGCTGGATGAAATGACTGCGGTCCAGCACCAGGTCGCCGGTCACCTGACGCACGCCGTTGGCGCGCAGGTCACGCATGAGCAGCCAGAGTTTTTCCATGTTCAGCTTGGGATCGCCGCCACCCTTGAGGTAGAGGTTGCCGTTGAGCACACCGTTGCTCAGGGTGCCGTCGGTGAAGAATTCGGTCTTCCACTGATAGGTCGGGCCCAGCAGTTCGAGGGCTGCGTAGGTGGTGACCAGTTTCATGGTCGAGGCCGGATTCACTGATACGTCGGCGTTGAACACGGTCGGGCTGCCGGGGCCGTTGAGCGGCAGCATCACCAGAGACAGGGCGTCATTCTGCAGCTTGCTGGCCTTGATGGCCTGTTGAACCTTGGGCGGCAGTGTGGTGTTCAAGGGGGCAGCGCAGAGGGGAAGGGCCAGGGGCAGCATTAGGCCGGCGAGCAATAGTGGACGGAGAGATTTGATCATGTGCTTGAAAACCCTGCGGGCGAGGGGTGACGAAAACGAGGGCCATATAGGTAGATGAAGACCCCCACTACGGGTGAAACCGCCAGCATTATGCCCCAAGCGCTGCCCGCTTTGGCCAGCGGGCACCGGGATGGAGTGAATTTTTCCCATCAAAGCGACCGATCGATCTTAATGTTAGCAAGCTAACCATTGCCTTGACATTGTCTGCCTAAGCAGTAACATTATGTTTCGACGACGTATGAATCATGTACAAATCGTATCCATGCACACGCGCAGACATGCATTCGGCTAACAGGTGGACAGCTTCCGGCCCATGAATCACTACACCCCCGAGAACTTCCATACCTGCAACCTGGGCCTGCTGCTGGGCCGCGGATCGGCGTTGAAGGATCGTTTGCTGGACACGCATCTGGTGCCCTACGGCGTGACCGCAGCGCAATTCAAGGTGCTGATCATCAACGCCCGTTTCGGCATCGACACGCCGGCGGAGATGTCGCGCTACCTGTCGCTGGACAGCGGTTCGATGACGCGCATGCTCGACCGGCTGGAACACAAGCAATTGATCCGGCGCCAGCGCAGCGCCGCCGACCGACGCCAGGTACAGCTGGTGCTGACCGATGAAGGCCAGGCACTGGCAGCGCGCCTGCCGGTCATTGGCGCCAACGCCATGAACGAGCTGGTGGGCATGCTCGATCGTGAAGAGATCGTCGAGCTGGAACGGATTCTCAAGAAGCTGTTGCAAGCTTCCGGGGATCCGCTGCTGGCGCTGGGTGCTGCCGCCGGCTGAATACTTCGACGTCAGCGCCCCGACCGATCTGCTCGACGCAACACCGACCGAACCCTTTCAGGTGAACTGCCATGGCCACTGCTACTGATTCCAATGCTTCCCAGCAACCGCCCGCAGCGCCGGCGGCCGACGACAAGGCCCCGGCCAATCGACGCAAGCGCAAACTCTGGTTGTTCATCCTGCTGGCCCTGGTGGTGCTGGGCGGTCTGGGCGTCTGGGCCTGGTACACCCTGTACGGGCGCTGGAACGAGAGCACCGACGATGCCTACGTGAACGGCAACGTGGTGGAAATCACGCCGTTGACCACGGGCACGGTGATCAGCATCGGTGCCGACGATGGCGATCTCGTCCACGAAGGCCAGCCCCTGGTGCAGTTCGACCCGAACGATTCGCAGATCGATCTGCAGAATGCCCAGGCCAATCTGGCCAAGGCGGTACGCCAGGTGCGCGGCCTGTACAGCAACGTCGACGGCATGAAGGCCCAGGTGGCTGCGCGCAAGGCGGAAGTGCAGCGCGCCCAGGACAACTATGGCCGACGCAAGAACCTGGCGTCCGACGGGGCGATCTCCCAGGAAGAACTGTCCCACGCCCACGACGATCTGATTTCGGCGCAGAGCGCCCTGAGCAATACCCAGCAGCAACTGGCGACCTCGACCGCGCTGGTCGATGCGACCCAGGTGTCCAACCACCCCGATGTGCGGGCGGCGGCTGCGCAGTTGCGTCAGGCCTACCTGGCCCATGCTCGTACTACCCTGATCGCCCCGGTGACCGGCTATGTCGCCAAGCGCACCGTGCAACTGGGCCAGCGTATCGAGCCGGGAACGCCGACCATGGCGGTGATTCCGCTGAACCAGTTGTGGATCGACGCCAACTTCAAGGAAACCCAGCTGCGCCACATGCGCATCGGCCAGCCGGTGGACATCACCAGCGATCTGTATGGCGACGAGGTGAAGTACAGCGGCACCATCGACAGCCTCGGTGCGGGCACCGGCAGTGCCTTCGCCTTGCTGCCGGCGCAGAACGCCACGGGCAACTGGATCAAGATCGTCCAGCGAGTGCCGGTGCGGGTGCACATCAATCCGCAACAGTTGAGCGAGCATCCGCTGCGCATCGGCCTGTCGACGGTGGTGGATGTCGACCTGCACGACCAGAGCGGGCCGGTATTGGCGCAGCAACCGCCGCAGCAGGCGTCCTTCACCACCAACGTCTACGACAAGCAGTTGGGTGAAGCGGATGCCATGATCGCCCAGTTGATCCACGACAACAGCGCAGCGTCCGGCACCACGGCCACCCGCTGATCTACCCGGGCCGGCCCGTCACGGGTCGGCGCGGTCTCGCATTGCAAAGGGTGGATCATGGATTCCAAAGCCTCGTTCACGCCGCCAAGCCTGTTGCTCTGCACCATCGGCCTGTCGCTGGCGACCTTCATGCAGGTGCTCGACACCACCATTGCCAACGTCGCCCTGCCGACCATTTCCGGCAATTTGGGCGTCAGTTCCGAGCAGGGTACCTGGGTCATCACCTCGTTCGCGGTGAGCAACGCCATCGCCTTGCCGCTGACCGGCTGGCTGAGCCGGCGCTTCGGCGAAGTGAAGCTGTTTCTGTGGGCCACGATGCTGTTCGTGCTGGCCTCGTTCCTGTGCGGTATTTCCACCTCGATGCCCGAGCTGGTCGGTTTCCGGGTTGTTCAGGGGCTGGTCGCCGGGCCATTGTATCCAATGACACAGACCCTGTTGATTGCCGTGTATCCGCCGGCCAAGCGCGGCATGGCGCTGGCGCTGCTGGCCATGGTCACGGTGGTGGCGCCGATTGCCGGGCCGATCCTGGGCGGTTGGATCACCGACAGTTACAGCTGGCCGTGGATCTTCTTCATCAACATCCCCATCGGCCTGTTCGCCTGTGCGGTGGTGCGCCAGCAGATGGCCAAACGGCCTGTGCACCTGAGCCGGCAGCCCATGGACTACGTCGGGCTGATCACCTTGATCATCGGCGTCGGTGCCTTGCAGGTGGTGCTGGATAAGGGCAATGACCTGGACTGGTTCGAGTCGAGTTTCATCGTGATCGGTTCGGTCATCTCGGCGGTGGCCCTGACGGCGTTCGTCATCTGGGAGCTGACCGACGAGCATCCGGTGGTGAACCTGCGGCTGTTCGCGTTCCGCAACTTTCGCATCGGTACCCTGGTGCTGGTTTTCGGCTACGCCGGATTCTTCGGCATCAACCTGATCCTGCCGCAGTGGCTGCAGACCCAGATGGGCTACACCGCGACCTGGGCGGGCCTGGCCGTGGCACCGATCGGCATCCTGCCGGTGTTGATGTCGCCCTTCGTGGGCAAGTACGCACACAAGTTCGACTTGCGCCTGCTCGCGGGCCTGGCGTTCGTGGCCATCGGCACCAGTTGCTTCATGCGCGCCGGGTTCAACAGCCAGGTGGATTTCCAGCACGTGGCCCTGGTGCAGATGTTCATGGGGGCAGGGGTGGCGCTGTTCTTCATGCCCACCTTGAGCATTCTGCTGTCGGACCTGCCACCGCAGCAGATCGCCGACGGGTCGGGCCTGGCGACCTTTCTGCGCACCCTGGGCGGCAGCTTCGCCGCCTCGCTGACGACCTGGATCTGGATACGCCGGGCCGATCAGCACCATGCCTACCTGACCGAGAGCATCAGCACCTACGATCCGATTACCCGCCATGCACTGGAACAGATGGGCGGCAGTACACCCCAGGCGTATGCACGGATGGAGCAGATGGTGAACAGCCAGGCCTACATGCTGAGCACGGTCGATTATTTCACCCTGATGGGGTGGATCTTCGCCGGGCTGGTGCTGCTGGTGTGGCTGGCCAAGCCGCCGTTCACCGCGAAGGCGGGACCGGCGGCCGGTGGCGGGCACTGAGATTGGGCCTCCCGCAGGTGGCGCGGTATCTGTAGGAGCGGCCAGTGGCCGCGAACAGGGCGGCGCGGTGCGTTAGGCAGGCTGCGCGGTGAAATCGAACGGCGCCAGGTCGAAACCGTGCTCATCCACCTGCAGCACCCAGCCTTGTGCATCCCAGTCCCCCAGCACGATACGCCGCGCCGGTAGATCACCGATCTGCACCGCGTGCACCGCCGGGCGGTGGGTGTGTCCATGAATCAGGGTGGATACGCCGTGCTGGCGCATCACCCGTGGCACCTCTTCAGGCGTCACATCGACGATGTCGCTGGCCTTCATTCGCGTCTGTGCCCGGCTTTCACTGCGCAGCTTGCGGGCAAGCTTGTGACGGGTGCTCAACGGCAGGTTCCGCAGGACGAACAGCGTCAGCGGGTTGCGCAGTACGCGACGCAGGCGCATGTAGCCTTGGTCGAGGGTGCACAGGCTGTCACCGTGCATCAACAGCACCGGTTCGCCATTGAGGCGTACCACGCTCGGATCGGCCAGCAGGGTGCAGCCGGCTTTTTTGCAGAACGTGGAACCGATCAGGAAATCACGGTTGCCGTGCATCAGGAAGATCTTCGTGCCACCGTCGCTGAGCGCACGCAGCGCTGCGCAGATGGACGATTGAAAAGGGGTCATGGCGTCGTCGCCGATCCAGGCTTCGAAGAAGTCGCCCAGGATGTACAGCGCCTCGGCCGAGCGCGCGCGCCCGCCGAGGAAATCCAGAAACGCCCGGGTGATGTCCGGGCGTTCTTCCTGCAGGTGCAGATCGGAGATCAGCAGTATCACTCAACGATCTCGGCTTTCTCGATGATCACGTCTTCGGCCGGCACGTCCTGGTGACCTGCCTTGGAGGTGGTAGAGACGCCTTTGATCTTGTCGACCACGTCCTGGCCTTCGATCACTTCACCGAACACGGCGTAGCCCCAGCCCTGGGTGGTTTTCGAGGTGTGGTTGAGGAAGCTGTTGTCGCCCACGTTGATGAAGAACTGCGCCGACGCCGAATGCGGCTCCATGGTGCGCGCCATGGCCACCGAGTACTTCTTGTTCGGCAGGCCGTTGTCGGCTTCGTTCTGGATGCTCGGACGCTTGTCCTTCTTCTCTTTCATGCCTGGCTCGAAACCGCCGCCCTGGATCATGAAGTTACCGATCACGCGGTGGAACACGGTGTTCTCGTAGTGACCGGCTTTGACGTACTCGATGAAGTTGGCCACGGTCAGCGGGGCTTTCTCGGCGTTCAGTTGCAGCACGATGTAGCCGTGGTTGGTGGTCAGTTTGACGTTGGACATGGGGCTCTCTCTGTCTATGAAGCATGTTCTGTGGGAACGCTCTGTCGAGCATCCGATAACGACGGCGCCCAGTTTACAGGCGCCGATAGCCATTCAAAGGCTGTTTTTTTCCATGCTGCAGGATTTACCCGATAGTTTGTCGGGGCTGGCCTGTCAGCCGGTTGACCGCTTCGGCTATGATAAGCGCTTTGATTTGGTCGGCCTACCCTGGCTGCCGCCGCATCGTTCGTTCAAGGATTCCAATGAGCAAGCCCACCGCCGACAACGCTCCCACCTCCAAAGGCAATGGCCCTGCCGTGCCTACCAACTTCCTGCGCCCGATCATCCAGGCCGACCTGGACGCCGGCAAGCACAGCCAGATCGTCACCCGTTTCCCGCCCGAGCCCAACGGCTATCTGCACATCGGCCACGCCAAGTCGATCTGCGTCAACTTCGGCCTGGCCCAGGAATTCGGCGGTGTCTGCAACCTGCGTTTCGACGACACCAACCCGGCCAAGGAAGACCAGGAATACATCGACGCCATCAAGCGCGACATCAAGTGGCTGGGCTTCGAGTGGGCCGGTGAAGAGCGTTACGCTTCGCAATACTTCGACCAGTTGCACGATTGGGCCGTCGAGCTGATCAAGCAGGGCGATGCGTACGTCTGCGACCTGACCCCGGAGCAGGCCCGCGAATACCGTGGCAACCTCACCGAGCCAGGCCGCAACAGCCCGTTCCGCGAGCGCAGCGTCGAGGAAAACCTGGACCTGTTCGCACGCATGAAGGCCGGTGAGTTCAAGGACGGCGAGCGGGTGCTGCGCGCCCGGATCGACATGGCCTCGCCGAACATGAACCTGCGCGACCCGATCCTCTATCGCATCCGCCACGCCCACCACCACCAGACCGGCGATGCGTGGTGCATTTATCCCAACTACGACTTCACCCACGGTCAGTCCGATGCCATCGAAGGCATCACGCACTCGATCTGCACCCTGGAGTTCGAAGGCCATCGGCCGCTGTACGAGTGGTTCCTGGACCACCTGTCGGTGCCGGCGCACCCGCGCCAGTACGAGTTCAGCCGCCTGAACCTCAACTACACCATCACCTCCAAGCGCAAGCTCAAGCAACTGGTCGACGAGCAGCACGTGCACGGCTGGGACGATCCGCGCATGTCGACGCTTTCCGGTTTCCGCCGTCGCGGCTACACCCCGGCGTCGATCCGCAACTTCTGCGACATGATCGGCACCAACCGTTCCGACGGTGTGGTCGACATGTCGATGCTCGAATTCAGCATCCGTGACGACCTCGACCGCACGGCACCGCGCGCCATGTGCGTACTGCGTCCGCTCAAGGTGGTGATCACCAACTACCCGGAAGGCCAGGTCGAGCACCTCGAACTGCCGCGCCATCCGAAGGAAGACATGGGCGTGCGCGCCTTGCCCTTCGAGCGCGAGCTGTACATTGATCGCGACGACTTCATGGAAGCGCCGCCCAAGGGCTACAAGCGCCTGGAACCCAACGGTGAAGTGCGTCTGCGCGGCAGCTACGTGATCCGTGCCGACGAAGCGATCAAGGACGCCGACGGCAACATCGTCGAGCTGCGTTGCTCGTACGACCCGGACACCCTGGGCAAGAACCCTGAAGGGCGCAAGGTCAAGGGCGTGATCCACTGGGTGCCGGCCGCCGCCAGCGTCGAGTGCGAAGTGCGCCTGTACGATCGCCTGTTCCGTTCGGCCAACCCGGAGAAGGCCGAAGACGGCGCCACGTTCCTCGACAACATCAACCCCGACTCCCTGCAGGTACTGCGTGGCTGTCGCGCCGAGCCGTCGCTGGCCAACGCCGCGCCGGAAGATCGTTTCCAGTTCGAACGCGAAGGCTATTTCTGCGCCGACCTGGCCGACACGCAACCCGGTCGTCCGGTGTTCAACCGTACCGTCACCCTGCGTGACTCGTGGGGCTGAGCCTCGCCAGGCCAAGTTGAGGAATCGTTGTGCTGAACATCTACAACACGCTGAGCAAGAGCAAAGAGGTTTTCACGCCGCTGGACGGCAACAAGGTGCGCATGTACGTGTGCGGCATGACCGTGTACGACTACTGCCATCTGGGCCACGGGCGCAGCATGGTCGCCTTCGACCTGGTCACGCGCTGGCTGCGCTACAGCGGCTATGAGCTGACCTATGTGCGCAACATCACCGACATTGACGACAAGATCATCAACCGTGCGCGGGACAACGGCGAGAGCTTCGATGCCCTGACCGCGCGCATGATCGACGCGATGCATGAGGACGAAGCGCGCCTGAACATCCTCAAGCCGGACCAGGAGCCGCGTGCCACCGACCACATCCCGGGCATGCTGGCGATGATCCAGACCTTGATCGACAAGGGCTACGCCTACGCACCGGGCAACGGCGACGTGTACTACCGGGTCGGCAAGTTCCAGGGCTACGGCAAGCTGTCGCGCAAGAAGATCGAAGACCTGCGCATCGGTGCGCGCATCGAGGTGGAAGAGGCCAAGCAGGATCCGCTCGATTTCGTCCTGTGGAAGGGCGTCAAGCCTGGCGAGCCGAGCTGGGAATCACCCTGGGGTCCTGGCCGTCCGGGCTGGCACATCGAGTGCTCGGTGATGTCGACCTGCTGCCTGGGCGACACCTTCGACATCCACGGCGGTGGCAACGATCTGGAATTCCCGCACCACGAGAACGAGATCGCCCAGAGCGAGGCGGCCACCGGCAAGCCTTACGCCAACGCCTGGCTGCATTGCGGGATGATCCGTATCAATGGCGAGAAGATGTCCAAGTCGTTGAACAACTTCTTCACCATCCGCGATGTGCTGGAGAAGTATCAGCCCGAGGTGGTGCGCTACCTGCTGGTCTCAAGCCACTACCGCAGTTCGATCAACTACTCCGAAGACAGCCTCAAAGAGGCCAAGGGCGCGCTGGAGCGTTTCTACCATGCGCTCAAGGGCTTGCCCAAGGTGGCGGCGGCGGGTGGCGAGGCATTCGTCGAACGCTTTGCCAATGCCATGAACGATGATTTCGGCACGCCGGAAGCCTGTGCGGTGTTGTTCGATCTGGTGCGCGAGATCAACCGGTTGCGCGACAGCGATGTCGACGCTGCCGCGGGTTTGGCCGGCCGCCTGCGCGAATTGGGTGGATTGCTCGGCGTATTGCAGCTGGACTCCGACGAATTCCTGCAAGCCGGCGCAGCCGGTCGCGTCGATGCGGCCCAGGTGGACACCCTCATCGCCGCACGCCTGGCGGCCCGCGCCGACAAGGACTGGGCCGAATCGGACCGCATCCGCGACGAGTTGACGGCCATGGGGGTGGTGCTTGAAGACAGCAAAGGTGTCACGACCTGGCGGTTGGCGGACTGACCAGGTTCACGGCTGGCCTGTCGCCAGCCACTGAGCCATAGCGCTATCTGCGGTCAGTGGATGTGCTGGATACGATCCACAGCGGTGAGTCCTGGACACTATTGGGAAGTGTCTTTTTGCCTGTTTCGGCGATCCTGAGAGAGTTGATTCGAGGTGTATCAATCGGATTGACGAACCTTGGACGGCACGGTGTAATTGATCCAACAAATGCTTGCCAGCTGTTTTGTATTCAGCCTTAGTGCCACAGGTAACCGGAGGGTCGAGCATCTGCCAGACCCTCGACCCGAAAGGGATATTTCATGCAAACCCCACCCAAATTCGAACCCGTCGAACTCGAGCAGATCCATGCCAATATTGGCAAGCTGATGGCCGAGACCGCCAAGCTCAACGCCGAAGCCGGAAAGCTTGCGAGGGAGCGAACGCTGTACCCCATGATGGTCCTTGCAGGATTCATTGGTGCCATTGGCGCTACGACAGGCGCAGCTTTGACGATCCTGTTGAAGTTTTGAATGCAGAAAGCCCCGTATCAGCGGGGCTTTTCTGTTTCAGGAATTTGAACGAGTGTCACGACGGTAGCCATCAATGCACCACTGTCACCGGGTAGCGCGCAACGTCGGCCACCTACCTAGCGCTCGATCGAGCGGCTCCAGCGGGCGTTCCAGGCGGGGCGGAGCTGGTTGACCTGGTCCCAGTCGATGGCCACTGCCGTCTCCAGGTACTTCTCCATCGCCTGCACCTGACCACGGGTCTTTTCAGTGGTCGGCGTGTTGGGGTTGGACGGTATCTGGTCGCCTTCTTCCAGCGCCGGTGCTTGCGCCTCGGGGCTCAGCAGATAGGCCGCCAGCTTCTGCGCAAGCTCGGGCTGATCGTTCTTGGCGATCACGCATTCGGCGACGTTGAGCACCACCGCACCTTCCTTGGGTTGCGCGTATTCGACCGGAACACCGCGCAGCTTCAGGGCCGTCACCTGGGTCGGCGTCAGCGGGAACAGCGCCGCTTCGTCGGTCTGGACCATCTCGGAAATCTTCGCGGAGCTGGCGATGTACTCCAGCACATTGGGGCCCACCGTCTTCGGCCACGCCTTGAACCCCGGCTCGACGTCGGTTTCGCTGCCACCCTGCAGCCGGTTGAACATCAGGAAGCCGTGCAGCCCGAAGGTCGATGACGCCAGCGACTGGAACACCAGTTTTTCCTTGAAGCGGCTGTCGGCCATGTCCATCCACGAAGTCGGCGCCGCCCAGCCATTCTTCTTGAACAGGCGCGTGTTGTAGGCCAGCCCGGTCACGCCCAGGCTTACTGCGGCCGCTTGATCCTTGATCCGGGCCTTGGCCGGTATCGCCGCCAGGCCATCGCTGTCCTGCAAGGTGTCGCACAGGCCCATGGAAATGGCGCGGTACATGATGCCGTCATCGAGGAACATCACGTGGATCTGCGGATTGTCCTTGCTCGCCTGAACCTTGGCGAGAATGTCCGAAGAGGTGCCCGGCACGATGACCACCTTCACATCGTTGGCCTGCTCGAACGCTGGCAGCACCTTGTCGGCGTATAAGCGTTCCATGGTGCCGCCGTTCATGCCCAGGTAGAGCGTGGGCCCGGCCTGAGCGCCGGTGGCGGCCAGCAGGGCAGCGAGGGAGAGTGCGTGAACCGTACGTTTGACTGGCTTCATGAAAGCGACCTTCCTTTATGCAGTTCAAGGGGAGAAAAGCGTTGGATGGAAAACGCGTCGATCGGCGCCCGGCTGCGGCCTTCGACGACCAGTTGCGACAGGGCTTCACCGACGGCGGGGCCGATCTGGAAACCGGCCCCGGCAAAGCCGAAGGCGTGGATCAGGCCCGGTTGTACCTGGCTGTGTCCGATCACGGGCTCGCGATCGGGCAGATAACCTTCGGTCCCGCTCCAGGTGCGGATTGCCTGTGCACCGTGCAGGAACGGATACAACTCGACGGCGTTGCGCAGGATATCCAAGGTCGCCAGCTGGCCGGGCCGTGCCCGCAACGGGTCCAGCGCAAAACCCTGCCCACCGCCGAGCACGCAGTTACCCCGCGCTACCTGGCGAGCGTAGATACCGCCGCCCTCGACACCGGTACTGACGTCCATCACCACGGGCAGCGGTTCGGTCACCAGCATGGCCGGGTGCCCGCTGGTCATGGGTACGTGCTCGCCGAATTGCTCGGCAATGTGATTGGCCCAGGCCCCGGCACAGTTGAGCAGCCAGGGCGCGCGCAGCCGTTCGCCATTGCTGCAGGACACCACGAACACCTGGCCGTCATGGTCGAAGGCCAGCGGTTGGACCTGTTCCACGATCCGCGCGCCGGCGCGCCGGGCAGCGGCTGCGAAAGCCGGCGACACCAGACGCGGGTTGGCATGCCCATCACCGCTGCACAGCGACGCGCCGACCGCCACGTCGCCGACCCAGGCAAACCGCTGGCGCAACTGACCATGGTCAAGCAACTCAACACCTAGGTCGAAATCGGCGGCAGCGTCGGCCCAGGCATGCAGCTTGGCCATGTCGGTGTCGCTGCGGGCCAGCTTCAGATGGCCCGAACGGACATACTCGCCATCGATACCGATCAAGCCGGGCAGGTCGCTCCACAGTTCATGGGCACGCTGGGACAGGGGCAGTTGCACCAGCGAGCGGCCCTGACGGCGTACGCCGCCGTAGTTCACGCCACTTGAGCGCGATCCACAGAAATCACGCTCCAGCAGCACCACGCGCTGACCGCGCAACGCCAGCATCAGGGCCGCCGAAGCACCGACGATCCCGCCGCCGATGATGATCACATCGGTTTCAGCGACGCGGCTCATGGCTGCACCTCGACACCGAAGGGGAGGGGTTTGATCGGCGCCTGGGCGCGAAGGCGACCGACTTGCTGTGGTGAGCACGCGGCCGCCTGGGCGATGATTTCCACCGCTGCGCTGCCGCACATGCGGCCCTGACACCGGCCCATGCCGACCCGGCAATGGGCCTTGACCCGGTTGATATCGGTGTGGCCTTGGGCAACCACCTGGCGAATCTCGCCAACACTGATTTCCTCGCATCGGCACAGCATCAAGTCGTCAGGGGCCAGGCTGGCCCACTGCTCGGGGAACGGGAATGCGGCTTCCAGGCCGACGCGAAACCCCTGGATGCGCGCCAGCTGTCGCTCGAGCTGTGGGCCACGTTCGCTGTCGATGGTGATGCCCATGTCTTCGAGCAGGGCCAGTGCTGCGCGCTCGCCGGCCATTTCCGCCGCATCGGCGCCCATGATCCCGGCACCGTCGCCGGCCAGGTACACGCCCGGCACGCTGCTGCGCCCGGCTCGATCGCGGCTCGGCAACCAGGCGCGATTGAGCGGGCTCCAAGTGAATTGGCAGCCGAGCAGGTCGGCCAGTTGCGTTTCGCTGCGCAAAGCATGGGCGAAGGCCAGTCCATCGCAGGCCAGGCTGTGCTGGCTGCCAGCACGTTGCCAGGTGACAGCTTCGACTTTTTGCTCGCCGACGACCTCGACCAGGGTCGCGCCCTGATGCACGGCAATCCCATGGGCAGTCAGCCAGGCCCGGTAGTACAGGCCCTTGGCCAGGGTTGCAGGCTGAAGCAACAGACGGGGCAGGGCAGCGACCTGGGCACCGAAGGGCGAGCTGTCCAGCACGGCCAGCACCCGTGCGCCGGCCTTGGCGTACTGGTAGGCCACCAGGTACAGCAACGGCCCGCTGCCCGCGAAGACCACCCGTTCGCCGATGGCGCAACCCTGGGCCTTGAGCGCGATCTGCGCGGCGCCGAGGCTGTACACGCCGGGCAAGGTCCAGCCTGGTACTGGCAGGATGCGGTCGGTGGCGCCGGTGGCAATCAATAGGTGGTCGTACTGGATAGTGCCGACCCGCTGCTGACTGAGCGTGTGCAGGTGGCCATCCTCGGCGTTCCACACCAGCGTCTCGGGCCGGTAGTCGATCTGCCCATGCAGCGCGTCCAGCGCCTGATGCACCGCCCCCGCCTTGCGCGCTTCGAAGCCATAAAGTTGACTGGCCGGGCGCTGGAAATTACCCGGCGCACGCCGGTAGACCTGGCCGCCACCCTGCAGCGCTTCGTCTACCAAGCACGGCCGCAGGCCATGGGCGGCCAGGGTCTGCGCCGCGCGAATGCCAGCCGGTCCGGCGCCCACGATCACCACCGCGCTCACGAGCGCCGCCCCAGGTCGCGGTCGACCTGCATGCCCGCTTCCAAGGGCGTGGCGCAGGCACGTACGCGACGACCGTCGCCCAATCGAACCCAACAGTCCTGACAGGCACCCATCAGGCAAAAACCGGCGCGGGCCTGGGCACTGAAGTCGCTACCACGCACATGGTCGGCGCAGGTCAGCACGGCGGTGAGCAGGGTATCCCCCGCCAGGCCGCTCACGGCCTGTCCGTCGAGGGTGAACGGCACCGAAGGCCGATCGAGTTCGGTCAGACGCTTGAACAAGGCCATCAGTTTTTCCCCACCAGTACGCGGTCCAGCCCATACACCCGGTCGAGCAGAATCATGGTCGCGGCGGTCAAGGCGATCACCAGCGCCGACACCGCTGCCATCATCGGGTCGATGGATTCCGTGGCGTATACGTACATGCGCACCGGCAAGGTCTGGGTCGCGGGGGAGGTGACGAAGATCGACAGAGTCACCTCGTCGAAGCTGTTGATGAACGCCAGCAACCAGCCTCCGGCGACCCCCGGCAGTATCATCGGCAAGGTGATCTGGCGAAACAGGGTGAACCGACTTGCGCCCAGCGACTCCGCCGCCTGTTCCGCGCTGCGATCGATACCGATGGCGGCGGCGATCACCAGGCGCAGCACATAGGGTGTGATCACCACCACGTGAGCCAGCATCAGCCAGACGAAACTGCCATTGACGCCCATCAGCGCGAACAGGCGCAGCATGGCCACACCCAGCACCAGGTGCGGAATGATGATCGGCGACAGAAACAGCGCATTAAGAAAGTTGCGTCCCGGAAAGTGATAACGGGTGATCGCCAGCGCCGCCGGTACGGCGATCAAGGTCGCCAGGGTCGCGGCCACCACCGCCAGGATCAGGCTGTTATAGAACGCGTCGATGAAGTCGGCGCGCTCGAACACCGCGCGAAACCAGCGCAGGGAAAAGCCGGAGGTGGGCAGGGTGAGGGTGTTCTCCGGGGTGAACGCCACCAGGCACACCACCACCAGCGGAGCCAGCATGAACACCACCACCAAGGCATGAAACGACAGGGCCAACGGACCGTTCTTGGACATCGATCATTCCCCCAGGGCTTTCTTGTAGCGACCTTCGACCAGGCGGTTCCAGGACAGCATGATCAGCAGGTTGGCCAGCAACAGCGCCACGGCAATGGTCGCGCCCATGGGCCAGTTGAGTTCCGAGAGGTACTGGTCGTAGACCACCGTGGCGACCATCTTCAAGCGCCGACCACCCAGCAGGCCGGGGATGGCGAACGAGCTGGCCGCCAGGCCGAAGACGATCAGCGTGCCCGACAGCATCCCGGGCATGATCTGTGGCAAAACCACCATGCGCATCACCTTCGCCTGGCTTGCGCCCAGCGACTGCGCAGCCTGCTCGGCGGCCGGATCGAGCTTCTGCAGCGAGGTCCAGACCGGGATGATCATGAAGGGCAGCATGACGTGGACCAGTGCCAGAATCACCGCGAACGGTGTGTAGAGCATTTTCAGCGGGCGTCCGCCCAACGCGGCGATGGCCTGGTTGATCAGCCCGTCGGCACCCAGCAGCAGGCTCCAGCCGAAGGCGCGCACCACCACTGAAATCAGCAGCGGCGTGAGGATCAGGATCAGGAAGATCGAGCGCCACGGGGTACCCATGCGGCTGAGAATGTAAGCCTCCGGTACACCGATCACCACGCACAGCAGGGTCACCAGCGCACTGATCCAGAAGGTCCGCCAGAAGATTTCATAGAAGTAGCTGTCGCTGAGCAGGCTGGCGTAGTTGGCCAGCGTATAGCTGTCGCTCTTGACCCCCACCTCGTAGTCGAACAGGTTGAAGGACAGCACCAGCGTCAGGCCCAGCGGCACGATCAGCAGGGCGACGAACAGCGCCAACGCCGGCGCCGACAGCAGGTATCCGCGGCTCATGCGCAGACCTCGTGATCCAGGACGCGAAGCAGTTCGTGCGGCCAGTCGAGGCCGACAGTGATGCCGGTTGCCAGCGGTGCACTGCCATCGTTGCGGCGTACCACGGTGATCTCGCCCAGGGCGGTGTCCAGGCGGTACAACCATTGGCTGCCCAGAAAGTAGCGGGTGACGATACGTCCTTGAATACGGCCTTCACCGGCGTTGCAGATGTCGATCTTCTCTGGGCGCAGGCTCAACATCAGTTCGCCATCCCCGGCCTGAGCCAGCGCCTGTGGCTGGCCCAGCGCATCGTATTCGCCGGGCAGCAGGTTGGCCTTGCCGACGAAGCCGGAGATGAACGGCGTGCGCGGGTGCTCGTACAGTTTGTAGGGTTCATCGATCTGAGTGACCTGGCCCGCTTGCATCACCACCACCCGGTCACTGATGGACAGGGCTTCGGCCTGGTCATGGGTCACCATCAGGGTGGTGATGCCGACTTCGCACTGGATGCGGCGAATCTCGAACTGCATCTCCTCGCGCAGGCTGGCGTCGAGGTTGGACAACGGCTCGTCGAGCAGCAGCACTGGCGGCTGGATCACCAGGGCACGGGCCAGGGCCACGCGCTGGCGCTGGCCTCCCGAAAGCTCCCGCGGATAGCGCTCGGCATGCGCGGTCAGGCGCACCAGCGCCAGCACCTGGTCGACGCGGGTGCGAATGTCGCTGTTGCTCACCTTGCGCATCTTCAGACCGAACGCGACGTTGTCGCGCACGCTCATGTGCGGAAACAGCGCGTAGCTCTGGAACACCACGCCCAGGCCGCGGCTGCTGGGTTTGGCGTGGGTGATGTCGCGGCCATCGAGCACGATCCGGCCGCTGGTCACGTCGACGAAACCGGCAATCATCTGCAGCGTGGTGGTCTTGCCGCAGCCCGAAGGGCCGAGCAGCGAAACGAATTCGCCCTGGCTGACGCTCAGGTCGGTCGCCACCACGGCCTGTACGGATCCGTAGCGTTTGCACAGTGCTTGAAGTTCGAGAAAGGCCATGGCTGCGTTCTACCTGTCATTGTCGGCCGCATGTGCGGTGCGTTGATCGAGGGCAGAGGCGAAAGGGGTCCTGCAGTGGGGTGGCGCTCGATCTGAGTCGGCTGCCGGCTATTGTTGGTCTCGCCCCGTGGACGAAGAGTAGGACGAAGGCTAGGATGGCGAAAGCGCTTATTTCACTGAGCGGGTAGATATTTTCGAATTAATCCTTTCAATGAAATCAGGTATGAAGATTATGGATAGCGATTCCATTGAGCGGAATATCGAGCCAGGCGTAGGCAGTGTGTCCAGGCTGTTCGCCGTGTTGCGTGGCTTGTCGGCTGCGCCAGCCGAGGGTGAGCGGGTGATTCAGCTCGCCGAGCGCATCGGCCTGTCGCAACCCACCACCCATCGGCTGTTGCGCGGGCTGGTGGAGGAGGGCATGGTCGAGCAGGATGCCCGCAGCAAGCGCTATCGGCTGAGCCTGGAATTCTTCGCCCTGGCCGCGCGCGCCGGCAACGGCAGCAACCTGCGCGAACTGGCACGGCCCAGCCTGCTGCGGTTGTCGGCGTCTTTAGGTGACTCGCTGTTCCTGCTCGCGCGCAGTGGTTTCGACGCGATCTGCCTGGACCGCAGCGAAGGGCCTTACCCGATTCGGACCTTCACCGGCGACATCGGTGGCCGCGTTGCGCTGGGGGTAGGCCAGGGCAGCCTGGCCATCCTCGCGTTCCTGCCCGAGGATGAGCGCGAAACCGTGATCCACTACAACCTGCCGCGGCTCAGGGACCTGCACCTGTACGACGAAGTGCTGCTGCGTTCGGAGGTCGCCAGCGTGCGCCAGCTCGGTTATGCCGCGCGCAACACCGGCGTGTTGCCTGGCATGGCGGGCCTGGCGGTGCCGATACTCGACCGCGACGGCCATGCGGTCGCAGCCCTCAGCGTCGCCACCATCAGCGACCGGCTCGGCCCCGACCGACTGCCCACGGTGGTCGAGCTGCTCAAGCGCGAGGCCGCCGCCATCGGCCCCCGTCTGAACCCCTTCGACCCGACCCTGCGCCGACCGTCGCAGACTTTCGGCAAGAGCTGAATCCACAGCTCATAGCGCGTGGCCCTGCGCGCGCAAGCGCTTGTACAGGGTATTGCGGCTGACGCCGAGGCGCCGCGCCAGCCGGGAGATGTTGCCGTCGCTGGCCTGCAGCAGCTCACCCAGGTCGCTGACCTTGGCCAGGGTCAGCAGTGGCCGTGCCGGGGCGGATGCCAGCGCGGATGCCTGCTCCGGTTGCAGACCGGCTTCGAGCAGGAAATCCTCAGGCAGATGCTCAAGGCCAATGACGTCCTGATCGGCCAGCACCAGCGCCACCTTGACCACCGCTGCCAGCTGGCGCACGTTGCCCGGCCAGGGATGGACCATGAAGGCCGCCCACACCTCGTCGCTGAAGCCGGCAGTCTGCTGCGCTTCGCGGTGCGCCTCCCACACCTGCTCGATCAGTTCGCGCTTGTCGCTGCGTTCGTTCAGGGTCGGGAGGTGCAAGGTCATGCCCGCCAGGCGGTAGTACAGATCCTCGCGGAACAACCCGGCCTGCACCCGTTGGCGCAGGTCTTCATGGGTCGCGGAAACCAGGCGGATATCGACCGGTATCGGATCGCCGCCCCCCAGCGGCTGGATGCAGCGCTCCTGCAGCACGCGCAACAGCCGCGCCTGGGTGGGCAGCGGCATGTCACCGATCTCGTCGAGGAACAGAATGCCCTTGTCGGCCTTGCGCACCAGGCCGGGGCTGCCCTTGTGGCTGGCGCCGGTGAAGGCGCCACGTTCGTAGCCGAACAGCTCCGACTCGACCAGTTCGGCGGGAATCGCCGCACAATTGACCGCAATCAGTGGGCACGACGCGCGGCTGCTAGCTTGGTGCAAGGCCTTGACCAGCACCTCCTTGCCGGTGCCAGTGTCGCCGCGCAGCAGCAAGGGCACATCCTTCTCCAGCAGGCGCAGCCCTTGTTGCAAGGCCTTGTCCAGGCGCGGGTCGGAACCACGTCGCGCGGCGGGCGGCGCAGGACGCAGGGCGGGCTTCTTGAGCAGGCATTGCAGGCGGCTACGTCCTGGCGGTTGCAGGGCAAAGGTGCGCTCCGGCGGATGGTCGAGCAGAGCCTGGGGCGTCAGTCGGAACAGCTGCTGCAGGGTCAGGCCAGGCAACTCGGCACCCAGCAGGCTGTCGGCGCGACGATTGGCGGCCAGCACGCGACCGCTGTCGTCGAACACCAGCAGCCCGGCCCACTGGCTGTCGAGGTTGTTCACCCCGGTGTTGAAAATCAGCTGGTGATGCCGATCGGCGAACGCCTCCAGGATCAGGCTGTTCTCGACCGTCTGGCTCATCATCTTCACCAGCCCCAGCGTATGCGAAGGCGGCAGGTGGCTGTCACTGGAGACGTCCAATACCGCCACCATCTGCCGCTGGGCATCGAGGATCGGTGAAGCCGAACCGTTCATCAGGCGGTTGGCCAGCAGGAAGTGTTCGTCCGGCTCGACATGCACGGCCTGGCGGCAGGCCAGCGCGGTGCCGATCGGATTGGTCCCGGCGGCCGCTTCCAGCCAGCAGGCACCGGGTGCGTGGCCCAGGTGACCGGCACCCGCGCCGGGTTGCGCACCCCAGGACCTGAGCAGACGGGCCTGCGGGTCGGCCAGGCGGATCAGGCAACGCGAGTTGCCCAGGATGTGTTCGTAATAGGGCAACACTTCGCGGTGGGTGGTGTGCAGCAGGGCCTGGTGACCGTCGAGCATCTGTTGCAGCGCAACGCGCGCCAATGGCTCGAAACGCGGCACGTGGTGATGCTCCAGCCCTGCCTCGCGACAGCGCGCCCAGGAGCGTTGAATGAGTTGATCGTGGGCGAGGGTTGGGTTGGATACGGACATGGTTCAGGTATCCCGGCGCGCGGCCTTGTTGTTTTTGTTCATGCAGTGTTGTTCACGGTTGTTCATTGTCAATGCGCCAGGCGTTCATTTTTGTTCAGGGGCGAACCTGACCTCCGACCCACACCTGTGCCCGAACCGTTTGGCTCGCGCCTGCCGGCATGGCACACGGCAATTGGCACGGTTATCGCTCTTGGTTTGCCAGCAGTCGTACCGACGCAAAGCTGCAACCGCTTCCAATAATAAAAAAGGCGCCGCCATGTCCCTTGTGCTCGAGCAGGTCACTCGTCGTGTGGAAAACCAGTTGTACATCGACAACGCGTCGCTGGTACTGGAACCCGGTTCGTTCAATGTCCTGCTGGGACGCACGCTGTCCGGAAAGACCAGCCTGATGCGGCTGATGGCCGGCCTCGACAAACCCGATCAGGGTCGTGTGTTGATGAACGGCGTGGACGTGACCGGCAAGCCGGTACGCCAGCGCAACGTGTCCATGGTCTACCAGCAGTTCATCAACTACCCGACCATGACCGTCTTCGACAACATTGCCTCACCGCTGCGCCAGGCCGGTATGGCCCGCGAGCAGATCGAAGAGCGGGTACTGCAAACCGCACGCATGTTGCGCATCGAGCCGTTCCTCAAGCGCCATCCACTGGAACTGTCCGGTGGCCAGCAACAGCGCACGGCCATGGCCCGGGCGCTGGTCAAGGATGCCGAGCTGATCCTGTTCGACGAACCCCTGGTCAACCTCGACTACAAGCTGCGCGAAGAACTGCGCTTCGAAATGCGCGAACTGTTCCTGACTCGCCACACCATCGCCGTCTATGCCACCACCGAACCCAACGAAGCCCTGGCATTGGGCGGCACCACCACGATCCTGCACGAAGGGCGGGTGATCCAGAGTGGCAAGACGTCTGAGGTCTATCACCGGCCGGCCAGCGTGCTGGCGGCCGAACTGTTCTCCGAGCCACCGATCAACCTGATCGATGGCCGCATCGGCGGCCAGGAAGTCAGCTTCGCCAATTTCGTTCACTTCGCTCGCAACGTTGATCTGTCCGCCGTCCCTGATGGCGACTACCGCTTCGGCGTGCGCCCCAGCCACATCGGCCTGACGCCGAGCAACGACGATGACCTGGAGCTGGCGGTGACCGTGGAGCTGGCGGAGATCAGTGGTTCGGAGACCTTCCTGCACGTACGCAACGAGTATTTCTCCCTGGTGCTGCACCTGCCGGGGGTCCACGACTACGCCGTGGACGCGGCGATACCGGTGTACATCCCGACCCACAAGCTGTTCGTGTTCCAGCCCGGTGGGCAATTGGTCCAGGCCCCCGGCCTGCGTGTGGCGAGGGCTGCCTGATGGCCGAGATCCGTTTGCAGCACCTGGCGCACAGCTACAGCACGCACCCGTCGGCGCCAGAAGACTATGCGATCCGCGAGATGGATCACATCTGGGAGCAGGGCGGCGCCTATGCCTTGCTCGGCCCGTCCGGCTGTGGCAAATCGACCTTGCTCAACATCATTTCCGGCTTGCTCAGCCCGTCCCACGGGCAGGTGCTGTTCGACGGCAAGGTGGTCAACGACCTACCACCGGAGCAACGCAACATCGCCCAGGTGTTCCAGTTCCCGGTGGTGTACGACACCATGACGGTGTTCGACAACCTGGCCTTTCCCCTGCGCAACCAGGGCAAGTCGCCCGAACAGGTGCAGGCCCGAGTGCAGGAAGTCGCCGAAGTCCTGGACCTGCAGCGACTGCTGCAGCGCAAGGCGCGCAATCTCAGCGCCGATGAGAAACAGAAGGTGTCGATGGGCCGCGGCCTGGTCCGCGATGACGTGTCGGCGATCCTCTTCGACGAGCCGCTGACGGTCATCGACCCGCACCTGAAGTGGAAACTGCGACGCAAGCTCAAGCAGATCCACGAGCAGTTCAACATCACCATGGTCTACGTCACCCACGACCAGCTCGAGGCCTCCACCTTCGCCGACAAGATCGCCGTGATGTACGGCGGTCAGATCGTCCAGTTCGGCACCCCGCGCGAGCTGTTCGAACGACCGGCGCACACCTTCGTCGGCTACTTCATCGGTAGCCCCGGCATGAACCTGGTCGACGTGCTGCCCGAGCGTGGTGGCGTCGGCTTCGGCGGCATTCACGTGCCGTTGTCGGAAGCCTTGCAGGCGCGGATCGCCCAGGGCGGCTGGCAACGCCTGCAGATCGGCATTCGCCCCGAGTTCATCCGCGTCTGGGACGAGAGCTTCGAGGCCGCACTGCACGGCGAACGGGTGCACCTGGAAGACCTGGGTACCTACAAGATCCTGACCCTGGCGCTCGGCGGGCAGACCTTCAAGGTACGTCTGCCCGAGGACCGCGCCGTGCCGGAAGGCACCGTATTCATCAGCTTCCCCGCGCAGTGGCTGATGGTCTACGCCGATGATCGCTTGCTGGAGGTGCACCCATGAACAAGGTCCAGAACAACAAGGCCTGGTGGCTGGTGCTGCCGGTGTTCCTGCTGGTGGCCTTCAGCGCGGTGATCCCGATGATGACCGTGGTCAACTATTCGGTGCAGGACATCTTCGATCAATCCAGCCGCTATTTCGTGGGCGCCGACTGGTATCGCCAGGTCCTGCAGGACCCGCGCCTGCACGACTCGCTGTTGCGCCAGTTCATCTATTCGGCCTGTGTGCTGCTCATCGAAATACCCTTGGGCATCGCCATCGCCCTGACCATGCCGGCCAAGGGCCGCTGGTCGTCGCTGTGCCTGATCGTCATGGCCATCCCCCTGCTGATTCCGTGGAACGTGGTGGGCACCATCTGGCAGATCTTCGGCCGCGCCGACATCGGTCTGCTGGGCTACACGCTCAATGCCATGGGGATCAGCTACAACTATGCCTCCAATACCTTGGATGCCTGGGTCACGGTGCTGATCATGGACGTCTGGCACTGGACCTCGCTGGTGGCACTGCTGTGCTATTCGGGCCTGCGCGCCATTCCCGACGTGTACTACCAGGCCGCGCGCATCGACCGTGCGTCGAACTGGGCGGTATTCCGTCACATCCAGCTACCGAAGATGAAAAGCGTGCTGTTGATCGCGGTGATGCTGCGCTTCATGGACAGCTTCATGATCTACACCGAACCCTTCGTGCTGACCGGCGGCGGGCCGGGCAACGCCACCACGTTCCTCAGCCAGACCCTGACCCAGATGGCCGTGGGGCAGTTCGACCTGGGCCCGGCCGCGGCCTTCTCGCTGGTGTACTTCCTGATCATCCTGCTGGTGTCCTGGCTGTTCTATACGGCCATGACCCACAACGACAAGCAAGGTTGAGGCGGCCATGAACAAGCGCAAACTGATCCCCCTGCTGCTGTACATCCTGTTCCTGCTGGTGCCCATCTATTGGCTGCTGAACATGTCGTTCAAGAGCAACGGCGAAATCCTCGGCGGGCTGACGCTGTTTCCCCATGAGTTCACCCTGGCCAACTACCGGGTCATCTTCACCGACCCGAGCTGGTACACCGGCTACATCAATTCGCTGTACTACGTGAGCCTCAACACGCTCATTTCGCTCAGCGTTGCGCTGCCGGCCGCGTATGCCTTCTCGCGCTACCGCTTTCTGGGCGACAAGCACCTGTTCTTCTGGTTGCTGACCAACCGCATGGCCCCGCCGGCGGTGTTCCTGCTGCCGTTCTTCCAGCTGTATTCCTCCATCGGCCTGTTCGACACCCACATTGCCGTGGCCCTGGCACACTGCCTGTTCAACGTGCCGCTGGCGGTGTGGATCCTGGAAGGCTTCATGTCCGGCGTGCCCAAGGAAATCGATGAAACCGCCTACATCGATGGCTACAGCTTTCCGAAATTCTTCGTGAAGATCTTCATGCCCCTGATCGGCTCGGGGATCGGCGTGACGGCCTTCTTCTGCTTCATGTTCTCGTGGGTCGAGCTGCTGCTGGCGCGCACCCTGACCTCGGTCGACGCCAAGCCGATCGCGGCGGTGATGACCCGTACGGTTTCCGCCTCGGGTATCGACTGGGGCGTGCTGGCCGCAGCCGGCGTGCTCACCATCGTGCCCGGCATGCTGGTGATCTGGTTCGTTCGCAACCATGTGGCCAAGGGCTTCGCCCTGGGCCGCGTATGAGGAGCCTGTGATGGAGTGGATGGCCTGGACTCTACCGACTGCCCTGTTCTTCGGCGCCATTGTGCTGTTGCTCGCCGGCATGACGTTCTACGAACTGCGCGTGCCCTGCACCGAGCGGCGCGGATTTCTGCCGATCGCCACCACCCGTGGCGACCGCTTGTTCATCGGTCTTCTCGGAAGCGCCTACCTGCACCTGCTGGTGATCGGCGTGACCGACTGGAACATCTGGGTCGCCTCGACGCTGTCCCTGGTGTGGTTGCTGGCGGTAATGCGTTGGGGCTGAGCCATGCGGATCTGCGCAGCGCGAAAATTTCAAACAGGAGGTCACTATGTACAAGAACAACAACAAATTGCGACATAGCATTGCCCTGGCGACCGCACTGGCGTGCGCTGGCCTGAGCGCCGCAGCATGGGCGGATGCCTACGAGGACGCGGCGAAGAAATGGGTCGACGCCGAATTCAAGCCGTCCACCCTCACGCCCGAGCAGCAGATGGCGGAGATGCAGTGGTTCATCGAGGCGGCCAAGCCTTTCCGCGGCATGAGCATCAACGTCGTGTCGGAAACGCTGACCACCCACGAATACGAAGCCAAGACCCTGGCCAAGGCGTTCAGCGAAATCACCGGGATCAAGCTCACCCACGACCTGTTGCAGGAAGGCGACGTGGTCGAGAAGCTACAAACGCAGATGCAGTCGGACAAGAACATCTACGACGGCTGGGTCAACGATTCGGACTTGATCGGTACGCATTTTCGCTACGGCAAGAGCGAATCGATCACCGACATGATGGCCAGCCCCGAGGGCAAGAAAGCCACCTCGCCGACCCTGGACTTGAAAGACTTCATCGGTATCTCCTTCACCACCGCACCCGATGGCAAGGTCTATCAGCTGCCTGACCAGCAGTTCGCCAACCTGTACTGGTTCCGCGCCGACTGGTTCGAACGGCCCGAGTTGAAGGCCAAGTTCAAGCAGATCTACGGCTATGAGCTGGGGGTTCCGGTCAACTGGTCCGCCTATGAAGACATCGCCAAGTTCTTCTCCGAAGACGTCAAGGAAATCGACGGCAAGCGCATCTACGGGCACATGGACTACGGCAAGAAAGACCCTTCACTGGGCTGGCGCTTCACCGATGCCTGGTTCTCCATGGCCGGTGGTGGCGACAAGGGCCTTCCCAACGGCTTGCCGGTGGACGAGTGGGGCATTCGCGTGGAGGACTGCCATCCGGTGGGTTCCAGCGTGACCCGTGGCGGCGACACCAACGGCCCGGCCGCCGTGTATGCCACCCAGAAGTACGTCGACTGGATGCGCGCCTACGCACCACCTGAAGCCCAGGGCATGACCTTTTCCGAATCCGGACCGGTACCGGCCCAAGGCAACATCGCCCAGCAGATCTTCTGGTACACCGCGTTCACCGCCGACATGACCAAGCCTGGCTTGCCGGTGATGAATGACGACGGCACGCCCAAGTGGCGCATGGC
Organism: Pseudomonas sp. UBA6276; assembly: GCF_002438365.1. Classification (NCBI taxonomy): domain Bacteria; kingdom Pseudomonadati; phylum Pseudomonadota; class Gammaproteobacteria; order Pseudomonadales; family Pseudomonadaceae; genus Pseudomonas; species Pseudomonas sp. UBA6276. The sequence goes on along the minus strand of NZ_DJUS01000036.1, from coordinate 15,321 downwards.
GCCATCGCCCAAGGGCCCGTACTGGGAGGAGGGGATGAAACTGGGCTATCAGGACACCGGTTCCTGGACCTTCCTCAAGTCCACCCCCGAGAAGCAACGTCTGGCCGCCTGGCTGTATGCGCAGTTCGTGACGTCGAAGACGGTGTCGTTGAAAAAGACCATCGTCGGTCTGACCCCGATTCGCGAATCGGACATCAATTCCCAGGCCATGACCGATCTGGCGCCGAAGCTGGGTGGTCTGGTGGAGTTCTACCGCAGCCCGGCCCGCGTGCAGTGGACCCCGACCGGCACCAACGTGCCTGACTATCCACGTCTGGCGCAGCTGTGGTGGAGCCACATTTCCGAGGCGGCCAGCGGCGAGAAGACCCCGCAGCAGGCGCTCGACGGCCTGGCCAAGGATCAGGACGCGATCATGACCCGCCTGGAACGCAGCAAGGTGCAGCCGGTGTGTGGGCCGAAGATGAACCCCGAGCGCGATGCCCAGTACTGGTTCGACCAACCCGGCGCGCCCAAACCCAAACTGGCCAACGAAAAACCCCAGGGCCAGACCGTGGGCTACGCCGAACTGGTCAAGTCGTGGGAGGATGCAAGGAAATAGCAGCGCTGCGGTGCGTTCGACGAACCGTGGTGCCTGCTTCGCGGCCACGGACCGCTCCTGCGGGGGAATTAACTCATTCCGTAGGAGCGGTCATTGGCCGCGAAAGGGGCTCAGATCACTTGTGCAAGGTCTGTGCTGCATAGAGGGTATTTTCCAGCAGGCAGGCGCGGGTCATCGGACCCACGCCGCCTGGCACCGGCGTGATCCAGCCGGCGCGAGGCAGGGCGGTTTCGTACACGACATCGCCCACCAGCTTGCCATCGGCCTGACGGTTGATGCCCACGTCGATGACGATCGCACCTTCCTTGATCCATTCGCCCTTCACCAACCCCGGCTTGCCGGCAGCGACCACCACCAGGTCGGCGCGGCCTACGTGGCCCGCCAGGTCTTTGGTGAAACGGTGCGTCACGGTCACCGTGCAGCCTGCCAGCAACAGTTCCATGGCCATGGGCCGACCGACGATGTTGGAAGCACCCACCACCACCGCGTCCATCCCGTACAGATCCTGGCCGGTGCTTTCCAGCAGCGCCATGATCCCTTTGGGGGTGCAGGGGCGCAGCAACGGAATGCGCTGGGCCAGGCGACCGACGTTATAAGGATGGAAACCATCGACGTCCTTGTCCGGGCGGATGCGCTCGAGCAGCAACGAGGCATCCAGGTGCTCGGGCAGCGGCAACTGCAACAGGATGCCGTCGATATCGGTATCGGCATTGAGGGTGTCGATCAGCGTCTCCAACTCCAGCTGCGAAGTCGTGCTCGGCAGGTCAAAGGCGCGGGAAACGAATCCGACTTCTTCGCAGTCCTTGCGCTTGTGCGATACATAGACCTGGGAAGCGGGGTCGGTGCCCACCAGAATTACCGCGAGCCCTGGCGTGCGCAGGCCCTGCTGACGACGCTCGGCAACCTGATGAGCGATCTGCTGGCGCAGGTTGGCGGCGATCGCCTTGCCGTCGATAAGTTGTGCAGTCATGACGCGTGATTAACCATCGAAAAGGAATGAAAATGTGCGCGCATTCTCGCATGTCGCACGCCCAGGGCAAAGGCGCTTGCTTCGCGAAACCTCCTAAGCCCTTTAATTAAATGAATTTTTTTGAAAAAAGAGTTGACGGCCCCAAGGCTCGTCTATAACATTCGTCGCACTTGTCGGGCAGGGCCTAGCACTGGTGAAGAAGGTAGGGCATAGCAAGCGGTTTCAAGGCTTGTTTGTCATCACCGACTGAAGCTCTGGATTTGTAATCTGCAAGGACTACAGACTCAAAAGCGCCCGTAGCTCAGCTGGATAGAGCATCCGCCTTCTAAGCGGATGGTCGCAGGTTCGAGTCCTGCCGGGTGCGCCATTAGGCAGCTTTGGCACAAGTAACGCAGTAAACGCAATATGGTGGGCGTAGCTCAGTTGGTAGAGCACAGGATTGTGACTCCTGTTGTCGTGGGTTCGATCCCCATCGTCCACCCCATATTCCGAAAGGCGCCCGATTCTTACCGATCCGGCGCCTTTGCTTTAAAAGCTACACGCGGACGTGGTGGAATTGGTAGACACACTGGATTTAGGTTCCAGCGCCGAAAGGTGTAAGAGTTCGAGTCTCTTCGTCCGCACCATCTTTTAAATCAAGGGGTTACGAGCTTCAACACTGCTCCCCCTTGATGCGCTGGATTTTCAGCGTGACCAAAACGTGAACAACCCTGTTCACGCAAACCATCCAGTACCCTCACTGCATCGCGCACTCGCGCTGGCGCCAAATGCGCATAGCGTTCGGTCATCATGACCGTCGAGTGGCCGAGCAGATCCCTGACTTCCGCCAGCGCAACGCCGGCACTGATCAGATGCGCCGCACAGGTGTGTCGAAGATCGTGAATATTGAAGTCCTTGATCCCCGCCGTTTCACATGCCTTCGCAAAGCCGGTCCTGATCGACACCATCCGCTCGCCGTTGCCGCGAATGAAGACCCAGGGTGACGCCGGCGCCACTTCCGCCCGGAACGCCATGAGCGTCTTGATTGCCGCCAGCGCGCCCTCGTTCAGCGGAATGCTCCGACGCTTTTTCGTCTTGGTGTGCTGGCCTTCCAAGTACAGCAGGCCATTCACCAGGTCGACCCGGCGCCACTCCAGCCCCAGCATTTCCTCTTTCCGGCATCCGGTATTGACTGCCAGGCGGATGAAGCACTCGAGGGCCAAGCCATATCGCTGAATCCTGGCCGCGCGGCAAAGGGCCTCAACCTCAGCCCTGGTCAACCATCGCACGCGTCCTTCTGGCTCCCGCATTGTTCGACCCTTCACAGGGTTGGGCAGGCCCCACTCGTATTCCACATTGCACCAGTTGATCGCCGCGGACAAAGCCGCCAGCTCCCGGTTGATCGTGGCCGCCGAGATACCTGCATCCATCCGCTTGCTGGTGTATTCTCGTACCTGCTGACCGGATAGGTCATTCATCACCACGCCTGTAAAATGGGCGCGCAAAGCTTTTACCCTGTGAGTTGTTGTTTCGTAGCTGCGCTGGTGCTGGCTGGCGTGGCGCAGATACGGAAGCATCACCTCGTTGAACGATCGGGGCGGATTCACGCCCCACTCTTTTTCCTTCCAAGCATTCGCCCGGGCTTGCTGCTCTACGGCTTTCGCCGCCGCGTAGTCGGCAGTGCCAGAAGAGCGTCGAGTTCTTTTTCCATCTGGTTGGGTGATGCAGATCCACCAAAAGGGCGAATCCTCTCGTTTGTAGGGCATTCAGTTTCCTCCTGAACGCCGCCCGCGCTGGGGATACTAGCAGCGGCTGCGGCGTCAATCATCTCTTGCAGTTTCTCGGCGTGGATCCTGACCCCGCGCTTGAGCATGCGCACAGTGGGTATCAGGCGGTCGCGGGCCATGCGGTACGCGGTCGCGCGGCTTACGCCAAGCACCGTTGCCGCTTGCTCTACGGAAATCAGGGACATATGGTGCTCCGTGCCGCGCTTGGCGGCAGAACGTGGCTTATTTGGTGGCTTTCTGGATTGCGGCTCGCGCGTCAAACATGGCGTAGTACAGGCGGTGAAAGATCGCGCAGCTCGGGTCTTCGTGATCGTCACCGCCGTGTTCGAAGATTCCATCAATGCAGCCACTGTAATTGCTGGCGATCTGTTCGCATTCGCCTGCTACCTGAGCGAGCGTCGTCAGCGCTTTCAGCAACTGCTCGCTACTGGCGCGCTCCTCGCGGCCGATATCCCAGAACCGCTGGCCCCAGTGATCCGAGGGCGGCGGGTTCTTGTTCTGGGCACCCATGGCCAAGGCTCCGACAATTGCGTCACACAGGTCGCGCTTGTAGGCATTGTCGCCGTCAATACTCAGAACACGACGCCGTAGGGTTGAGACCACCTCATCGAGCGACGTGGAAGGGCCTTTCAAGACGATGTCCGATTCATGTTGATCGGGCATGTAGATTGCCAGGCAGATTTCTGCCTTGGCCGGGAGGCGCGCGGCGATCTGCTCAAGCGCGTCGTTTGCTGCTTCGTGGAACCGTTGAACTGCTGACATAGGAATACCTCGCCCGCCGGTCACCGGCAGGCTGCATAGATGGGGGGGGAAGGGGTTACTTGGCGATGACGTCGGCGCTTGCGATGAAGCGGCCGAGGATCATGCCCAGAGGAAGTTGCAGGCAGAGCCACACGATGATGCATTGAGCGGCCAGTAGGCTCATTTTTTCCTCGCTTGTGCATACCGCTGCTGGCGCTTCTTGGAGCAGGAGCGGTGGGTGTTTAGTCAAATACTCTAATGTTCGTGTTGCCAATGCGGAAAAGGAGAGGATGGGGTAAGCTTCCGCAATCTCCCAGTCGTGAAAGAGCTATGTATGGAAAATGGACTTATAACGTTGTTTTTTGGGGGGCTAGTAGGAATACCAGGCCTAGCTTTGAAATATCCCGACCGGTTCCATATAATTGCCAAATGGATAAGCTATCCTGCGATAGTAGTCACGATGCTAATTTTAGCGTGGATGGTTCTACTTCCAGAGATTTTTAATGTATTCACGGTTTATATCGAATCTTCAAAGATGTCAGCGGCATTAGAAAAGAAAGAAGCTTTGATGCCTCCATTTTGGGTATTCGCAGAAGCAGCTTTTTTCTGGATTTATCCTATTTTGATAACCGGTTTGGCAAATGCCATGAGGCCTCAGTAAAGCTATGCTGACAACTAGTCACCGCAAAAGCAGTCGATATCTTCGGAGTAGCCAAATGCATCCATCTGGCCTTTGTAGTTCTCTGCGTACCACGCCAAGTGGGAGTACCTAGGTCGATCCATGCGGAACACCTGGTTGAACTTCTCTTCCAGGCCGGACCAGAAGATCACGCGCTCTGGCTCCGCCTGGATGGCCTTGAACAGCTTGTCTTCACCTTTCTTCCAGCACAGGTCGCAGTTGCCCAGGTCGGAATCGATACCCAGGTCGAAGTCTTGCGATTGCCAGAAGTCGGCCACATCTTCTTTGATGATTCCGGCGGTATAGGACGGACAGACGCTTTCCCACCGCGAGCCGCCCTTGGCATTGGCGGCCATCATGCGGTGATATCTGCCAGGTTCGTCCTTGCGGATGCCGACCACGCAATCCCAATTCTCGTATCCCAGCGATCGCATGTGCTTTTCGCCGACTTTGATCTTCAGGTAGGCAGTGCAGGCGTTGTTAGAGAAGTTGGGTAGCCACATTGGCAACCCTTTTTCTTGCTTCCGGTACTGTGCGAAGTAGTCCAGCATCTTCACGAAAGGCTCACCGTTTCGGCTGGCCGTATCGAAGTCCACCAGGCGGTACCACGGGGCGTCCTCGTCCTGGCCATAGACCCGGCACCACTCCATCCAGGTAACGTGCACGCCCCAGCGGTGCGCCATTTCCTCAATAAAAATCAGTGTTTCCTCGCGCTCTTTACCGGTGTTCTGGAAGCAGAGGTGCACGTCTGCCGGCAGCTGGCCGCCGTGGGATTCAAGGATCTTGTAGACCATGTGCCCGGATGTGCGGCCACCGCTGATGCCGATCTGCGCCGGCCCGGTGATGTAGTAGGGGTTCATGGATACTCCAGACAGCCGCCCGCCTGCCGAGGCGTTCAGCGTGATAGGTGTAGGTAGGGGGAGGTTAGGCTGTGATGCGTTCGCCGATAACAGTGGTGGTGAAGGTGACGGCGTATTCGACCTGAAGTTGGAAATCACCGCCGCAAGTGTCGCAGTTCATGTCCTTGTCGCCATAGTCCTCTGTTTCGATGTGGATTACGGTTGCGCAGTGCGGGCACTTGCATTCGTCCTGGGCTCTATAGTCCCACTCGTCGTAGTCGTGTTCCGCGACCTTGGCAAGTGCATCGGCTTTGGCTGCAGCATCCTCACGGTCCTGGCATGGCTTGCAGATGAAGCCGTCAGGATGACCCCACGGTGACTCTGTTAAGAGTGAGCGGTGGGTGCTGCAGCGGATGCATACGTCATGCTTTTCGCACACGCTGTAGCTGTATCGCTCGCCGCTGCCGGTGCATTTGGCACAGCCCGATACCCAGTACCAGGCTCCGTCGATGCGCTCGGCATACAGCCCTTTCTGCGGCGCAGTCAGTTCGACATAGGGCAGGCCATTTCGATGCGGCCTGCCGTGCCAACCGTCGTTCCAGATGCACTTCATGCCGCTTCGGGTGCGCTCTGTCCATTCACCGGGAATCTCCGGGATCAGAATCTTCGTGTCCTTGCTCATGGCAATCTCCATTGCAGGCGCCGCCCTCCGATATCACGGCGAGTGGCAAATTGGGGTTAGGTGAGCTATAGATGGTGGCCGGCGTGGAATCATCCGGCAAAGTTATTGCCTTGTTATAATTCACAATAGGAGCGGTGATGAACAAGCTAGTATTGCTAGGAGCAGGCGCAAGTTATGGTAGCGAGCTAGCTGGCTATCCTACCCCGCCGTTAGGCGATGGTTTGTTCGAAAAACTTGCATCCAGACCAGGCATCGCATCGAAGTTGCCTCGTAAGACAAAAAAACTGTTCAAAAATTTTGAACAGGGCATGGCTGATTTTGCTATCAGCAATAGTGGCGATATACAACAGTTTCAGAGGGAAATGGCGCAGTATCTCGCCGAGTTTTCTCCCAGTCCTAATAGTCTTTTTTGCAGGATTCTTGAAATCTTTGACAGAAAAGAAACAATTTTCGCTTCGTTGAATTATGATCTTTTATTGGAAGAGGCAATGACATCTAGCGGCTATAGTCCTTGCTATGATCTAGATTTGCTGTATAAGCGTATAAGATTGATAAAGCCGCATGGGTCTTCTAATTTCTGGTACGATCTTCCTGGTCATTCATTTCGTAATATCAAAGTCGTAAACTGTGGTACTGCATTAAGCGCTCCAGTTACGCCACGAACTAGAGCCGAATCTCTCGCCCTATGTCAAACGGACGATAGCTTTGCGCCTGCAATGTCACTGTATGCAAAGGGTAAAGAGGTTAAAACCTGTCCAGACTTCGTTATTCAACAACAGGAGTTATTCGCGCAGGCATGTTTAGGTGTCAAAGAGATTTATATTATTGGCGTGAGAGTGGTGCCTGAAGATGCTCATATATGGGGACCATTAATGAAATCACCAGCCAATCTCACCTATTTTGGAAGGGGGACCGATGAGCCTGAATTTATGGCTTGGGTGAAATCCGTTGGGAAAGAAAACTTTTCTTTTGTTCACGGATATTTTGGCGAAGCAGTTGACTATCTAAAAATGAAGCTCTAGCTAAGATTGTCGATAGGTTGCGCACCGTCCGAGTCTTTCGTTGTGATGGGTGAGTTGGTTATGGGGTTACGCGAACAAGGTAAGCTGCTGCTCGGCCTTGGTTCGTTCCTTCTGGCGCAGCTCCTCGGCTGCAAGCTCGTGTTCAATGCGGGCGCGAGCGATCGCCATGTACGCCTGGTCCTGTTCACACCCGATGAACTTGAAGCCTTCTCGCATGGCGGCCTTGCCTGTGCTGCCGCTGCCCATGAACGGATCTAGGGCAATGCCGCCGACCGGGGTCACCAGGCGGAGCAGGTAAGCCATCAGGTCGGTAGGCTTCACCGTTGGGTGATTGTTGCCCTTGGTGTCGGTCAGCGCGACCTTGCGCAGCGTATTGCCCTGCTTGAATTGCGAGCCAGGGTTGTCCAGGCCTTCGTGCCGATCGGCGCGGCTGGTCTTGGCGCAATAGAAAAACCGGGCGGCGCTGCCGTTGTCGTTGTGGAAGGCACCGGCCACACGCTCGCGCATACCGCTGTACTTCACCGGTCCGCTGAAGCCGTTGGCTGTGGGCTCGGTACCCATGACCGGAGCGGCTGCGCCGGCCTCGGCGGGGAACATGGCCACGATCACGTCGCTGCCGTCATGGATCAGGTTGGCAGGCCAGCGGCCCGATGCAGCAGATCCGCCGCCGGCTCGGATGTTGGTAGCGCCCTCGATCGATCGAGTGCCAGCACTGCCGCGATCACCGGAGCAATTCCGATAATAGGCCGCGTCGACCACGCCGATGCGACACGCTTCGATGTTCAGCGCCCCCGTGCCGTGCAGGGCGACATTGGCCGCGACGGTGACCGCGAACGGCTTGCGCGCCATGCAGATTGGTTCGTGCGCAGGCTTCAGCGCAGTGCCCCACCCTTCGTGCTCGCCTTTCAAGTTGTGTGACTTCGGAAAGCCACTGCCGAACACCCACATGATCTGATCGCGGATCTCGAACCCCGCCATTTCGATGCCTACCGCCATGTGGTGGTAGGTGCGGGCCGCGGCGAACGATAGAAGATGCCCGCCAGGCTTGAGCACGCGCAGGCACTCGGTGGCCCATTCGAGCGTGAAAGCCTGGAAAGCGCGCATGCCCGCCGGGGTCAGGTCGTACTTACCTGCCTCGGCCGCCACACTACGGTGCCCACCGGTCGCGCCACATGCAGCGGCGTGCGATGGCATGCTGGCCCGGTAGGCGGCGCGCTCCTCGATGTCGGCGCCGTCCCAGCTCTTGCCCATAAAGCGAATACCGTAGGGCGGGTCGGTCACCACGCTATCGACCGAATTGTCGGCCATGGCGCGCATGGCTTCGAGGCAATCGCCAAGGTGTAGCTCGTAGCTCATGGCAATCTCCATTGCAGGCGCCGCCCTCCGATATCTCGGTGAGTGGCAAATAGGGGTTGGTTTGGGGTATAGATGGCGCACGGCATGTGGCCGGAAATCAAGGACGTTCGGAAATGACTGAAGCAGAAAAAAAAGCGGCTGCCATTGAGCAAGCTGCTGTCGCACTTCTATCGGAAGCGAAAGCTGCAGGGGTGGATCTCACTGAAATCGCCGCTAAGGCCAGAACGGGTATCATTGGAAATGCTATGTACACCTGGGTTTCGGACCACGGAATGAAGGCTGAAGCCGGAAATGCCGTTGATTATCTGATTGGTGCAGTCAAGTAGCCTCAACTGGGCGGATGCTTCGCGCAATTCCTGGCGTCTTGGTAATCAGCTTGAGCTTGACCAAGGCGCCCAGGCGCTCGGCAATGCAGTTCTGGCGAACGCTGGCGCGTTCGGCAAGGTCAGCCAGGGTAGGCGAGTAACCATGCTTCTCGACGTACTGGCGGATGTGCTCGAGCGTTTCGAGCTGGGGTTTACTGGGCTTTCTACTGGCGGGCATCTATGCCTCCGGATTCTGCAAACTCGCGAAGCTGACGCGCGTGTTTTGGTTTGATCTGAAACGATGACGCGTCAGGGCGTTTGAGCATGGATGCGACCAGGTCAGCTGGCGCGGTCGACAGGTTCAGGGCCAGGGTCTGGAACAGCTCTTCGAACTGCTCGAAGCCGTGGTCTACCATCAACTGAGCCAGACGAGCCTCTACACCGGCCGCCACGTCAATGCTGATCTGCTTCACGCCCAGCGCCTCGGACTTCATCTTCTGGCGCTCGCGGTATTCCTTCGAAGCCTGTGCGGCTGACTTCGCCATCGGTTACCCCTTTCTTGATGCCTGATGCTGGAAGAGCGAGCCAGGCGTGCCGGCGACGCTGGTGCACGCGGCGGTTGATCGTTCTTTTCAAAGCCGATGCCCGATCGCGATACCGTTCTCGCGAGCCATCAGCCTGATGCGTTTGTCGCAGGTGCCCATGGCTTCTGCTGCCTCCCTCACGCTGTAACCCTGTTCGGCCAGGTAGCGCAGGGTCGGTGCGTCCTTGTCGCGCTCGGTGCGCAGCTTGGCATGGTGGGTGGCCATGGACTTTCCGCCGATGAGTTCACCTGATACACCGGTGGGCACTACCTCAACCGACTTGCCGGCCGCGAAGAACTGGTCGATCTGGCTCGACAGTCGCTCGATGCTGAGCTGCCGAGGATCCTGCTGCGGCCCGATCACTGCACACCCGCCATGGCCGCCTTGGCGTCGGCGCGTGCTTCCAGTTCCTGGGCGAAGTTCACCGCGGCCTTGTAGGCGAAGCGGAAACCCCGGACCCGGCCGGTGGCCAGCTCAACGATGTGATAGGCCTTCTCTCCCTTGGTGACCACCTGGTAGCGGATTTTCTGCACGGGCGCCTCCTGCCCGATCAGGGCGTACATCTGGTGGGTAGCGAGGTTCATGCGAGCGCGCAGGGCCTGAAGGCCTTCGTTGCGCTCCTGGATACGTGGGTGCATGTCTTTCTCCTTTTCTGAAGGCATTGGTCAGGACCCTTGGGCAGGGTGCTGGCTCATATCGACGGCCAAAGAAAAGCCCGGACATGCCGGGCTTTGCGCTCAAGTGGTACCACCCTACGAGAGCGGTTCGTGCTGCCCTGGGCGGGCGCTGGTTTATCGCTTCATGGGCCCAACCCTCCATCAGTACGCCGCTGGTATGGCAGCGGCACCCGTCAAGCGCAGTATTCGAAGGCCTCGGCCTTGCGCATCACACGCACCTCGGCGGTACGACGCTCCGGCGCGCGGCGGTCGCGGCGCATTGAATGGTCATCAGCCACCGCGTGCATGGTGATGAGCGCGGCGAGCAGGATGCACACCGGTGAAATGATCTGACGCTTCATGGCCTCGGCCACCAGCGCGGCCCGGCGGTGCACACCTAACTTGAACATGGCCACGTCCAGCCGCTTCTTCACCGTGCCCGGCGAGATGCCGAACGCTTTGGCGATTTCCTTGGCCGTCATACCAGCCGCGACGGACATGCAGTACTGCAGCTCTTTGGGCGCCAGGCCTCGTCCGAGGTGGCCTTTCCATTCGCCGCTGATGATGGTTTCCATGATGATTCCTCAGACTTGGTAACTCGTTCGATTTCCCGTCTGGCCCTGTCGCCAAGGCCAGCCAGTGAAATCTGGTTTCTGCTGGCACCGCATAGCGGGTCATTCACTCGGTTCGAGCCTTTTGCTCTAGTCAGCCGTCGAGGTGCGCCTCGCGTTGGTAGCCTTTCGGGGCTATCTGATCTCCGGTCGCCGTAGAGGCGGTGCCGTCTTTGTTCGTGTTGCGCGGATTGTTAAAGAGCTGCTGGTGTTTATTCCAGCCAGCTCAGTAAACACCATGTTTACTTTTGGGTCAACGCTTTTGTTTATATTCGTTTACCGGTCGTGTTTTGCTTTCCTTTGGGCGAAAAAAAACCGGCCTAAGGCCGGTTTGGGATTTGAGCTATGTCACCAGAGAACTGAGGACCAGAAGACCTTGCCTAGAACGGTTATCTCGTTCTTCTCCATCTGATCGGCTGTGTATTCTTCGTCAGGATGGTCCTCACGGTTGAAGCTCCTGATGCGTATCCCACCGCCTGGCAGACGATACAGGGTCTTAACCCTAAGGTGCCCAGCATGATCAATAGCGTACATTTTTCCATCTACGATAGAGGTCGAACCAGTATTGATCCCGACAGTCGACCCATGAGGAAGAACTGGCTCCATGCTGTCGCCTGATACAGTCACACAAACCGCTTCGTCTGGTTGCACGTTTTGGCGGCGTAGAGTGCTTTTACCGAACCGCAGCTTTTGAGTTACCTCAGGCTGCACCGCAGTGACTCCTTGGCCAGCTGATAACTCAACCTCCTTCAAGAAAGGTACATACACCTCATCCTCATCAAGCGGCGTGGTGTCATCCCAGACGCTGAGTGGCTCGCCGATATGATGTTCACCGATCGTAGCGTTTCGGGCAGATTTTTCGGGGAGCCAAGGCGAACCTGCAACGTCGGGCTCACCAACTCCGTGCTCAAGCCACATACGATTCAGCCAGAACAACGCCGTCACCATCGAGATGGCGCTACCCGGCACCCCACGGTTGAACCAGTTATTCAAAGCCTGGGCGCTGATAGACATCATTTCTGCCATTTCTTTAGCAGGAATGCCTCTACGTCGGGCTATTTCTCTTAGGCGGTCGCCTGAATGTGTAGTTTCCATAAACGAATAGTTTACTCGGCTTGCGATGTTTATTAAATAAACGTATCGTTGAGATGTGTTTACTCGCTGAGGCGAAATGTTTATGGCGTCCACCCCGCTTGAACGGGCAATTCTGTCCGCCGGATCCGCAAAGGCTCTCGCGAAGCTACGTGGAGTCACGCCTATGGCTGTTTCCTACTGGAAGATCAGGGGGGTTCCCGCGCGCCATGTACTTCCTATCGAGAAGGCCACAGGCATTTCACGCCACGAGTTGAGACCGGATCTATACCCGCCTGGTGTGGATGGATTATCGGCCTGATGACGCGTTGCCACTAGAGACTTTGTAAGGCTGTAGATTTAACCAGTATAAAAATCGAAAGCAAAAAAAACCGCCTGGCAGGGCGGCTTCTTCAACATCAAAACGTGGGATCGATTATGCACACTCGGATCACCCCCCGCAATACCCCAGATGATTCGTCATTGGCTCAGGATCACCAAACCATGACGCGTCATGTCATGTCATCGCGCGAGATCGCTGAGCTGACTGGCAAGCTTCACAAGAACGTCAAGCGCGACATCGCCACCATGCTCGCCGATCTGAAAAAAGATGCGCTCAGTTTTGAGCGTATCTACCTGGACGCACAAAACCGCAACCAGACCGAGTACCTGCTCGACCGCGAGCATACCGACTGCCTGCTGACCGGTTACAGCGCCGAACTGCGTATGAAGGTGATCCGCCGCTGGCGCGAACTTGAGACTCAGGCTCAGGCGATACCTGCGACCTACGTCGAGGCCTTGCGCCTGGCCGCCGACAAGGCTGAAGAGAACGAACGCCTGCTCGGCGTGATCCAGTTGCAAGCTCCGAAGGTCGCCGCGATCAAGCGCCTGGCTGCGGCCAGCGGTGCTATCTGCATCACCGACGCGGCCAAGCATCTGCAGATCACCCCATCGAAGCTGTTTTCCTGGCTTCAGGCCAACCGCTGGATCTTTCATCGCGGCAGCTCAACTCGCTGGATCGCCTATCAGCCGCGCATCACCGCCGGCCTCATGGTGCACAAGGTCACCCAGCTCAAGCCTGACGCTGAGACCGGTGCCGACCGTGCTGCCTACCAACCCCTCATCACCCCGAAAGGCCTCGCGTGCTTGGCCGAGAAGAATATTGGAGCCTAGCTGTGAGCGTTCAAGCAATGTCCTGGGCACTGTCCCGCCGCGACCTCGGCAAAGACTCGAGCGCGCGCCATGTGCTGCTGTGCCTGGCCAACTATGCCGCCGCCGACGGCCGTGGTGCTTTCCCATCGGCCAAGACCCTGACCGAAGACACTGGCCTGTCCGAGCGCACCGTGCGTTCGAAGCTCGATCTGCTCGAGGTCCAAGGCCTCATCGTTCGTGGCAACCAGGCCTTGGCCGCCGTGTACATCGACCGCCATGACCGCCGCCCGGTGGTCTATGACTTGATGCTCAAGCGGGGTGCAGCAGATGCACCCCGTGAAGAGGGAACGGGGTGCAGCCAGCAACAGAACGGGGTGCAACCTACGACAGAACGGGGTGCAGCCATTGCACCCAATACATCACTTAACCATCAATTAACCGAACAGCAGCAGCCGCACGAGATTTCTGACGTGGTGGCTGAGCAAGACCTGGCCGCCGCAGCAGCGTTGGATGTCTCCGCCGAAGGTCGCCTGCGCTTCTCGATGCACGCTAACTGGGCCGTCAACCACGCCGCCCTGGTTGCCCAGCTCAAGATCATGGGGATCACCACTGCCCTCACCGACGAGAACTTCGGGTCGTTCATGGGCTTCCACATCGCCAAACCTGATATCCGCGACACCGACGGCGGTTGGCATCACCGCCTGGCCAAGTGGATCAAGCGTCAGGCCACCGAAAGCGCCAGCACGGGCGAAGAATCGACCAACTGGGCAGCCAAGGGGGTTCGCCTGTGAACAAGCCAGCTAGCGTCCGCGAACTCATCGCGACTCGCCGTACCGAGCCAGCGTACCAAGCACCTGCCGAGCCCGGGGCCGTCGCAGTGGACCCAGCCACCCAGCGAGTGATCGACGACCTGTTCCTGCGCCTGCGCGGCGCTTGTGGCGCCTGGCGCCAGTCGTGGCCGACTGAGGCTGTTATGAACGCTTCCAAACTGGAATGGCTGGCTGAGTTCATGCGCGCGGGCATCAACCGCATGGAGCAGATCGACCACGGAATGCGCGTCGTGAGCGCAAGCAAGCGGGCGTTCGTGCCCACCCCCGGCGAGTACGTGAGCTGGTGTTTTGCGCCTGAAGGTCTGGGTCTGCCCAGTGTCGAGAAGGCCTATGCCCAAGGCCTGCTCAACTGCCATCCAGCCGTGCGCGCCGATGCCAAGTGGATGCACCCGGCCGTCTACCACGCCACGGCCGCCGCCGGTTTCCATAGCCTGCCGCTGCTCACGCGCGAACTGGGCATGGCCTCGTTCGAAAAGCACTACCTGGAGCAGTGCCGGAAGATCTGGAAAGGCGAGCAACTGGGTGCTGTCCCGGTGGCGGAGCTCGCCGCGCCGGCCGCGCCGCGCAACCCAGAGGTGGCCCGTGCTGCCCTGGCAAACCTTCGTTCGAAAGTATCGGGAGCACGCCCATGAGCATCCGCCAGACCAAATTGACCAAGGCCGCCCGCGGCCGTGACTGCCAGGTGCGTGTGCCCGGCGTGTGTAACGGCAACCCTGAAACCACCGTGCTGGCGCACTACCGCCTGGCAGGTACCAGCGGCATGGGCTGCAAGCCGAACGACTTCCAAGGCGCCTGGGCGTGCTCGGCCTGTCACAACTACGTCGACGAACGCGGCTCAAGTCGTCGCCGTGACGATCGAGAGGAATCCCGCCTGCTCCACGCTGAGGGAGTCATGCGCACCCAGGACATTCTGATCCGTGAAGGGAAGGTGGCTTCGTGAAGACTGCAGAGCTGAAGCTGTTCAAGCCCAAAGCGGTGCGCGCCAAGCCTGGCGACCGCGAGGGCCAGGAGCAGGCCGCCCTGATGCGCGAGATCGAGCTGCGTCATCCCGATGCGTTCGCGCTGATCTACCACGTTCCTAACGGCGGCCACCGGCACAAGGCTGTCGCCGCCAAGCTGAAAGGGCAGGGCGTGAAGGCTGGGGTGCCGGACCTAGTCCTGCCCATAGCGCGCGGTGGTTTCTTCGGTCTGTACATCGAGTTCAAGGCCACCGTCGATCCCGCGCCCGTCTCGGCAAGTCAGCACGCCTACATTGGTCGCCTCAACCTGCAGGGTTATCTCGCCATCGTCTGCCGCGGGCACTTCGATGCCATGGAGCAGCTGCGGGCTTACCTGATGCTCCCACCGACGAGGCCTGCAGCATGAGCAAGACCCGCGCGGTGAAACTTTCCGATGCCGAGATCCGCCGCCAGGCCTCCGACCTCTCGGTGCGGGACCTGCGCGACCCCCGGCACCCTGG
>NZ_DJUS01000037.1:0-3964 GCF_002438365.1 Pseudomonas sp. UBA6276 | reverse complement strand
TACCTGGGCGCCGAGCGCACCATGCCCAACTACAACGTCATGGGCATGGCCAAGGCTTCGCTGGAAGCCGGCGTGCGCTACCTGGCCGGCTCCCTGGGCCCGGAAGGCACTCGCGTCAACGCCGTATCGGCCGGCCCGATCCGCACCCTGGCAGCCTCGGGCATCAAGAATTTCCGCAAGATGCTGGCCGCCAACGAAGCGCAGACCCCGCTGCGTCGCAACGTCACCATCGACGAAGTCGGCAACGCCGGCGCGTTCCTGTGCTCCGACCTGGCGTCGGGCATCAGCGGCGAAATCATGTACGTGGACGGCGGCTTCAACACCACCGCCATGGGTGATATCGAAGAGTAAGCTGGCTTCGGTCGGTTGAAGAAACGCCGCTGATTTCAGCGGCGTTTTTTTATCGCTCGGTTTATCGGTGGCGCAAGGAGTAGTGGTGACATGTGGGAGCGGGCTCTGCCCGCGAAGAGGCCCTTGAATCCACCAAAAAACAAAAGGCCGCATACGCGGCCTTTTGTTCAAACATCCATCACCTCAATACTTGGTGATGTCCGCCTTGGTTTCCAGCAGCTTGCGGTACGCCGCGAAATCCTGCTGACCCATGCGCGACGCCAGGAAGCGACGGTACTGGGTCTTCTCTTCATCGCTAGGCGCCGCAGCTTCGTTCACGCCGTCCAGGCGCAGAACCACGAAGCTACCGTCCTTCAGCGTCACGCTGCTGAACTCGGGCTTGTCCTTGGCTTGCGGCTTGGGCATACGGAACAGTGCCTGCAGCTCGACCGGCTCGATGCCGTCCTGGCCGCGGCTGACCGCTTCCAGCACTTTCCAGGACTGACCTTCCTGACTGGCCGCCAGCGGCACCTTGCCGTCGCGCAGACCGGCCAGCAGCGCTTCGCCCTTGGCCTTCACCTGGGCTGCGGCGTGCTGCCTGGCCAGCTCGGCACGAATCGGTCCGGCCACGGCTTCCAGCGGCAGTTGCTCAGGCTTGCGATGCTCCTTCACGCGCACCACAACCATGGTTTCCGGGTCCAGCTCCAGCGCAGCGCTGTTGGAACCCTCCTCCAGCACTTCAGGGCTGAATGCGGCCTGCACCACGGCACGGCTGGCAGTCACGCCCTGGCTGCCGCCTTCCTTGCCGAACGGCTCGGACGTGTGGACCTTGAGGCCCAACTCCTGAGCAGGCTGCCCCAGGTCCGAGGCCTCGAACGCCGAGTCTTCCAGTTGCTTGGTGGCGGTCACGAAGCGCTGTTCAACTTCCTGAGTCTTCAGGTCGCTGGTCAGCTTGGCCTTGAGGCTGGCGAAGGTCGGTACGTCCGGAGCCTGCACGTCTTCAAGCTTGATCAGGTGCCAGCCGAAATCGGTGCGCACCGGCGCCGAAACCTGGCCCTTGCTCAGGGCATTGAGCGCGGTTTCGAACGCCGGGTCGTACACGCCATTGCCGGCGAAACCGAGGTCACCGCCATTGCTGGCCGAGCCTGGATCCTGGGAGACTTCCTTGGCCAGCTTGGCAAAGTCCTCACCCTTCTCCAGACGTGCCTGCACTTCCTCGATCTTGGCCTTGGCCTGCGCGTCATCGAGCTTGTCATTGACCTCGATCAGAATGTGCGCGGCACGACGCTGCTCGGACAGGTTGGCGATCTCTTTCTGGTAGGCGTCCTGAAGATCCTCGTCCTTCACGGTGACCTGGTCGAAGAACGAAGACTTCTTCAGCTCGACGTAGTCGATGACCACCTGATCAGGGCTCATGAATTCCTTGGCGTGTTCGTCGTAATGCGCCTTGACCTCGTCGTCGGTGACCTTGGTCGCCGACGGGTCTGCCTTGAAGGTCAGCGAAGCGAAATCACGGGTCTGCTTCTCGAGGCGAGCGAACGCGGCAACCTGCTCGTCGGTCACGAAGCTGCTGCCCGCCAGGCCGGCACGCAGCTGGCCGATGAGCATCTCTTCGGAGAGCATCTGACGGAACTGCAGACGGCCGTAGCCCATCTGGCGAATGACCTGGTCGAAGCGTTCGGCGCTGAACTTGCCGTCGACCTGGAACTCAGGCGTCTGCAGCATGATCTGGTCGAGCGCACCTTCGGAGAAGGCGAACTTGGCGTCATGGGCACCTTGCAGCAGCAGCTTGCGATCGATCAGGCCCTTGAGGGCCGCTTCGCGCAGCATCTTGTCGTCGAGCAGGGCTGGATCGAAATCCTTGCCCAACTGTTGCATCAGTTGGCGACGTTGCATCTCGGTCGCCTGACTGAGTTCATTCAAGGTGATCTCGTCACCGTTGACCTTTGCAGCGTCCTGGCTATGGCTGGCGGCCTGGAAGATCGCGTCGAAACCGGTCAGCGCCATCAATACGATGATCAAACCGATGATGGTCTTGGCAATCCAGCCCTGGGAGTTATCCCTGATGTTCTGCAGCATGCATCCCCCGAAAACGGCCGTACAGATAGAGCGACCGCGGAGAGTAATAGGAATCCGGATAGAAGAAAGGCGCATCCGAGGATGCGCCTTCTCGTAACTCGCGGAGCTTGCTCAGCTCCACTCCTGTTGCCGGCATTGCCTGGCAGCAGGTAGCAAAGGCGTAGCCGAAGCTTAGTTGACAGCTTCTTTCAGGGCTTTACCGGCTTTGAAGCTGGGCTTCTTGGCAGCCGCGATTTCCAGGGCCTTGCCGGTTTGCGGGTTGCGACCGGTACGCGCTGGGCGATCAGTCACGGAGAACGTACCGAAACCTACCAACACAACCGAATCACCGGATTTCAGGGCACCCGTCACGGATTCGATCACGGCGTCCAGCGCCTTGCCAGCTGTAGCTTTGGAGATATCAGCAGATGCGGCGATTGCGTCAATCAGTTCCGACTTGTTCACTATAAGTCCCCTTATATCGATATTTTGAGTTGTTTCTAAGTATGTGGTGAAACGTGCGCCGGGTGGCTGTCGACACAGCAAGTGCCGCTTTATAACAAGGGCTCAAAAAAGCTGTCAAGAAAGCCACCCAGTCAAATCAAGGCTCAATGCGTGCTGATTCGTTCCTTGGAATCCGTATCGCGTTTCTCATCCTTGGCGACAATCTCGGGAGCCACATCGGGCAAGGGCTCCGGCGCGTATTGCAGCGCAATTTGCAGGACTTCGTCAATCCATTTAACAGGTTTAATCTGCAGATCCTGCTTGATATTGTCGGGAATTTCCTTGAGATCGCGCACGTTTTCTTCAGGGATGATTACCGTCTTGATTCCACCACGATGGGCCGCCAGCAACTTCTCCTTCAGCCCGCCGATGGCCAATACCTGGCCACGCAAGGTGATTTCGCCGGTCATGGCGACATCGGCGCGTACCGGAATCTGGGTCAGCGCCGAGACCAGTGCGGTGCACATGCCGACACCGGCGCTCGGGCCATCCTTGGGGGTCGCACCTTCGGGCATGTGGATGTGCGTGTCGTGCTTCTCGTGGAAGTCCGCGGCGATTCCCAGGCTCTTGGCACGGCTGCGCACCACCGTCTGCGCCGCAGTGATGGATTCGACCATCACGTCACCCAGCGAACCGGTCTTGATCAACTGGCCCTTGCCTGGGATGACTGCCGCTTCGATGGTCAGCAACTCACCGCCCACTTGAGTCCACGCAAGGCCGGTGACCTGACCGACCTGATCCTGCTGCTCGGCCAGACCGTAGCGGAACTTGCGCACGCCCAGCAGGTGATCCAGCGAATCGGGCGTGACCTTGACCGTGAATTTCTTCAGGTGCGCATGCTCTTTCACCACCTTGCGGCAGATCTTGGCAATCTGACGTTCCAGTCCACGCACGCCCGCCTCGCGGGTGTAGTAACGGATGATGTCGCGAATCGCATCGACCTCGATCTCGACCTCGGTCTTCTTCAGGCCGTTGGCTTCGATCTGCTTGGGCGACAGGTACTTGATCGCGATATTGATCTTCTCGTCTTCGGTGTAGCCCGGAAGACGGATGACTTCCATGCGGTCGAGCA
>NZ_DJUS01000035.1:43884-44412 GCF_002438365.1 Pseudomonas sp. UBA6276 | reverse complement strand
GTGGGCGGCCACGGTGTCGCGGACGTGCAGTGTGTTCTGCGCACGCAGCGAGGCGTTGGCGGCGTTGACGGGCTGTGCGGCGAGCTTGCGGCTGGCGTGCGGTGCGAGTGGTCCGCGCAGGTACTGCACGTGCACGGCGGTGTCGTCGTCCAGGCGGACGCGGTGGGCCGGGCCGCTCTGCAGGAGGCGGCGGCGCTGGTGGACGCTGGCGCCGGCGAACAGGCCTTCGAGGGTGAGCAGGGGCAAGGGGCCGCGGCGCGGGAGTCCGAACAGGCGGCGGGCGACGCGATTGGCGGCGCGGACGTGCCCGTCTTCTTCGATGGCCAGCAGGCCCTGCAGCGGTGAGTGCAGCCAGCGGGCGTCGTGCTGGACGGCCAGCAGGTGGCAGGGACGGTGGTCCTGCATCAGGCGGTTTTCGGCGGAGAGGGCGGCCTGGCGGAAATAGCCGTGCAGCAGTTCGGCATCGCGTTCACCGGTGCCCGTGATGTCCAGGGCGCCCAGTACTTCGCCATCCAGCCCATGCAGGGG
>NZ_DJUS01000035.1:0-43838 GCF_002438365.1 Pseudomonas sp. UBA6276 | reverse complement strand
GGCAGAACACCGAGGCGAAGCGGTCCAGGTAGTGTTCGTTGCCACGCACCAGGGCCGGTGCGTCTTCAGCCAGGCTGCAGGCCGGGGCGGTGGTGCCGATGTCGATCTCGCGCAGGCGGCGACCGATCTGGATCGGGCGCAGCACCGGGACGTCGGCCAGGCCATGTTCGCGCTGGGCCACGACCAGGCCGTCGGCGTTGACGCAGAACAGGGTCCATTGGCGGCCACCGAAGGCGGCCCAGAGATGGTCCATATCCTCGCGTACACAGCGCGCGAGGCGGCGGTCGGCGGGATCGTCGAGGCGGGCAGCGGCCGGGGCAAGCGGGGCGTAGTACGGCTCCTGCCGCGGCTGTACGCCAGCCTGGCGCGAGCGCTCCCACGAGCGCTGCACCGGCGGGCTGACCACGCTGTCCATCAGCGCGCCGCCCTCGGCGAAGCGCTGACGGGCGGCGGCCAATACCTGCTGCTGTTCCAGAACCATCGCGGCCATCGGTCGATCTCCACCTCGGACCGACAGCCTACTCCCGCAAAGCTGACTGATATGTCGTCGCAGGCACGCATGCCTGCGACGGACCGTTTCACCCGCNNCCGCCGATTCACCCGCCGATGGTCAGGATCGGCTTGAGCGTGACGCCGCGGGTGCTGTCCTCGGCGGCCTGGTTGATCTGGTCCAGTGGGTAGAACTTGACCAGTCGGTCGAACGGGAAGCGGCCCTGCTGGTACAGCTGCACCAGCTGCGGGATGAACACCTTGGGCACGCTGTCACCTTCGACGATGCCGCGGATGCTGCGGCCGCCGAGCAGCAGGTTGTTGACGTCGAACTCGGCCTTGGTGCCCAGCTTCGGGGCGCCGACCACGCCGATCACGCCCCGCCCGCCAAGCGCCTCGATGCCCTGCGCCAGCACCTCCGGACGACCGGTGGATTCCAGCGCGAAGTTGGCACCGCCGCCGGTGATCCCGCGCACCGCTTCCACCACATCGACCTCGCGGCTGTTGATCACATGGGTGGCGCCCAGTTCCCTGGCCAGTTCCAGGCGCGAGGGCACCACATCGATGGCGATGATGGTGGTCGCACCGGCCACGCGGGCGGCCATCACCGCGCTCAGGCCGACCGCGCCGGCACCGAAGCTGGCGAAGCTGCTGCCGGCGGTGACCTTGAGCGAATTGATCACCGCACCGGCGCCGGTCTGGATGCCGCAGCCAAGCGGGCCAAGCAGTTCGATCGGCGCATCGTCAGGCACCTTGATCGCGTTGTTTTCGCGGCTCAGTGCGTAGGTGGCGAACGAAGACTGGGCGAAGAAGTGATCGTGCAGCGGGTTGCCGTCCGGATCCTGGATCGCGGTGGAGCCGTCCAGCGCACCGCCGCCGAAGTTCAGGCCGAAGAAGTCCTTGCAGTACGCGCCGTGGCCGCCGCTGCAGGGATTGCAGTGGCCGCAGGCGCCGTAGGTCAGCACGACATGGTCACCGACCTTGAGGTCTTTCACGCCCGGGCCGAGCGCTTCGACGATGCCCGCGCCTTCGTGGCCGAGCACCGCCGGCAGCGGCACGGGATAGTACTGGTCACGCACGATCAGGTCGGTATGGCACAGGCCGGTGGCGACCACGCGGACCAGCACTTCATCGTCCTGCGGCCCACGGATGCGCGCCTTCTCGATCGTGAAGGGCTGTTCTTTTTCGCGCACCACGGCCACGGTGATGTCGCGCAGTTCTGCTGTTGCGGTCATGAGGGTCTCCTGATCAGATCGGGTAAGCGGGCGCTTCGCCCTTGACGGTCATCCACTGCCACTGGGTGAACTCGTCGATGTTGGACGGGCCACCGATGCTGGTGCCGTTGCCCGACGCGCCCACGCCACCGAACGGATTGATCACCTCATCGTTCACCGTCTGGTCGTTGATGTGCAGCAGGCCGGTGCGCAGGCGCTCGCCGAGCTTCAGCGCGCGGCCGACATTGCTCGACACGATCGCCATCGACAGGCCGTACTCGCTGTCGTTGGCCAGTTCCACCGCTTCATCATCGGTATCGAACGGTACGACCACCGCGACCGGCGCGAAGATCTCTTCATGGAAGGCCGGGTTGTCACGGCTCACGTCACTGAGCACGGTCGGTTCGAAGAACAGGTCCTTGTAGCCGCCACCGGTCGCGAGCGTGGCCCCGGCGGCCTGCGCCTCGGCAACGATGCGCGCGGCGTGGTCGCGCTGCTGGGCATTGATCAGTGGCCCGATCGCCACCTCGCCATCGGCCGGATTGCCGACCTTGAGCGACCTGGCCTTGGCCACCAGTTTTTCAAGGAAGCGCGCATGGATGCTGCGCTGGACCAGCACGCGGCCGGTGGCCATGCAGATCTGGCCCTGGTGCAGGTAGACGCCCCAGGCCGTGTTGGCGATGGCCAGATCCATGTCGGCATCATCGAGCACGATCAGCGAGTTCTTCCCGCCCAGTTCCAGCGACACCTTCTTGATGTCCTTGGCGCATTCGGCCATCAACTGGCGACCGATTTCGGTGGAGCCGGTAAAGCTCAGCTTGCGCACGATCGGGTTGCTGGTCAGCTCGCTGCCAATGTCGCCGGCGCTGCCGGTCACGACACTGAACACACCCTTAGGAATACCCGCGCGCTCGGCCAGTTCAGCCAGCGCCAGCGCCGAGAACGGCGTCTGCGAGGCAGGCTTGAGCACCATGGTGCAACCGGCAGCCAGCGCGGGACCCGCCTTGCGGGTAATCATCGCGGCGGGGAAGTTCCACGGTGTGATGGCCGCAGTCACGCCGATCGGCTGCTTGATCACGATCAGGCGCTTGTCTGGCTGGTGACCGGGAATGGTGTCGCCGTAGACGCGCTTGGCCTCTTCGGCAAACCACTCGATGAAAGACGCGGCGTAGGTGATCTCACCCTTGGCCTCGGCCAATGGCTTGCCCTGCTCCAGGGTCATGAGACGCGCGAGGTCATCCTGGTTTTCGATCATCAGTTCGAACCAGCGGCGCAGCTTGTTCGAGCGCTCCTTGGCGGTCAATGCACGCCAGGCCGGCAGTGCCTTGTCGGCAGCCTCGATGGCGCGGCGCGTTTCAGCGGCGCCCATTTTCGGCACGGTGCCGAGGATTTCGTTGGTAGCAGGGTTGCTGACCTTGATGGCCTGCCCACTGTCGGCGCCCAGCCACGCACCATCTATATAGGCTTGCTGGCGGAACAACGAGGTGTCTTTGAGCTGCATGTCGGCTTCCTTAACGGCGCCGTACGTGACGGCACGAATGGAGGGATGAGAAGTCGCCCGGGCTGAGGTGGAAATAGCGCATGGATGGACTCATGCGTTTCAGCGACCAGACAAGAGCGTTTGAAATCTCAAACGAATCCTAGGATCTATGGGGTGAAAGGACAATAGCCGTTCGAAAAAAAGAACGACAGGCCCCGTAAACAAGGGCTTGCCCAGCCTGTGCACCTGTCACCGTAGCAGATTACAAACGATGGGCCGGTTATCGCAATGGACGACCACCCCCGACATGGGTATCATGGCGCCCGCGTTGCACCAGTAGCTCAGCTGGATAGAGTACTGCCCTCCGAAGGCAGGGGTCGTGGGTTCGAATCCCGCCTGGTGCACCATCTTCTATCCCTTGTATTTCAAGGGGTTAGCTCCACTGTCAGAACCCTGTCCTAGTCCTGAAGGTCGTTTTGCCACAAATTTGCCACACTCAAGTGTGGCGGGAATGGTCGAAATGGCAACAATCAGGAATCGCAGCGAGTATCAGTGGGAAGCGCAAATTCGTCGTAAGGGCTATCCAGCCCAGCGAAAAACCTTCGAAACCAAATCCGATGCCCAAGCCTGGGCACGCATGATCGAAAGCGAAATCGACCGGGGCATCTTCGTCTCTCGGGTTGAGGCTGAACGCACCGCCTTTCATCAACTCATTGATCGCTATATCTCCGAGATCGCGCCGAAGCACAAAGGCGCGTACTCGGAAATCAAACGCCTGGAAGCGCTCAAGCGTCATCCGCTGGCGACACGCATCGTTGCCACCCTCACCTCTTCAGATTTTGCCCGCTACCGTGACGAGCGCCTGAAGATCCGGAAAGGGGTTACGGTGAAACGTGAGCTGGCTTTGTTTCAGTGCGTGATCGAGGTCGCTCGCCGCGAATGGGGAATTCACCTTGCGGAAAATCCAGTCAGGATGGTCAGCCGTCCCAGCTACAACGACGAGCGCTCGCGACGGCTTGACCCAATTGAAGAGCAATACATGCTCGGTGCCCTAGAACTACGTGAGCGCCGTGCTGATGGGACCTACGCCGATGCATCACACAATCCCTGGATACGGCCCATCGTCCAGTTGGCGATTGAGACCGCCATGCGCCGTGGCGAGATTTTCGAGCTGCGCTGGAAGCATGTGAACCTGGATCGTAGAACCGCGCACCTGCCCGCAACCAAGAACGGCCTGCCCAGAACTGTTCCGCTTTCGCCTAAGGCCAACCAGCTGTTGAAGGACTTGCCGCGCTCGCTGTGCGGGCGAGTCTTCCCCACCACTGCAGATGCCCACAAGAAGGCATTTGTGAGAGGTCTGGAGCGTGCGAGGCTGAAATACTTGGGAGATTGCGACGTAGCGCAGATCAGGCCGCAGGAAGACTTCCTGATCAAGCTGCGCTTTCACGACCTGCGGCATGAAGCGACATGTCGGCTTGCGACCAAACTGCCGAATTTGATCGAGCTTGCGAGCGTGACGGGGCATCGGGAGGTAAACATGCTTAAGCGGTACTACAACATTACTGCGGACGAGCTGGCCGCGAAGCTAGCTTGATCGACCCACACCAGTCCGTGCGGTAATCGCACAGACGGAGCATCATTGCGCACCACTGGGTCAGTCGAGGTCAGCACACCAGGTGTTTTTGACTGGCAGAAGTCGGCAAAAAGCGGAACTCCACCCCTCCAGTTTGTGAGTCCATTGCAGATATCGGAACCCAGTGGATAACATGGGTGAAAGCTAGCTTAGTGACACACTCTTCTCTGCTCGAATGCATCTCCACTTTGTGCAAGGGAACGCTAGAAGACCATTTCCACAGCACAGCCCCAATGGAATATATGCGCCATGCTTCACATCTCCGTCAAAACATCTAATTGCGACCAAAACAATCAATACCTCATCGAAGAAATGGCAACGGCTTCGGTCAGCTTGGAGCTTCACTTTGATGAAATTGTGAGCACTCAATCTCGCTCGGAACGAAAGCAAGAACTCACTCTAGCGATTCAGCGTGAACTCTCGCAGTTCAAGTGGCTAATCTCCGGTAGCGTGCAGATCGAGTTTGCTTGGTACCTCCACAGCATCCAACGCCAAGAGACGGACAAGGTGGGTGATATTGACAACATCACAAAGCCAATTCTTGACGCACTGACTGGACCAGATGGGATACTCATAGACGATTCTCAAATCGGGTCGGTGCACACTTTCTGGATGTCTCGCAACGAACAGCTTTCCTACAGCGTCCTGAGGCTAAGTATTCAGTTCTCTAATGACGATTGCCTAGACAAACACAACCTCGTTTTCATCCAATATTGGAACGCGATGTGTGTCGCTCTGAATGTTGACTTCGCAGACCAAAAGTCCATTTTTGGTGCGCTCTTCGTGGTTCGAGCACGCAAGATGTACCGCAGCATGGCGAGCTGGTTCCGAGAAACTGGCGCTAACGCCGACCGATTCCTAATCCAGTCGACATGGGAATTCCATCGGACACGTATCGGTGGCTTTCCTAGGGAATGCGTTCTGTCTATGGCGCAGTTTAACCAGAGGGCGCTAAACGCCGGATTGGACTGGGGCGCTCTTCGCAAATTACGGCAGGCACTCGGACGCCTTCCATCTCTACGAGCGCCGGCGCACCGCAATGTGAGGCGTATTCCTACAGATGAATAGCCTGAAGGGCAGATGTCCTGACATCCGTCCCGCAGTGGAAATAAAAGTGATTTTTCAGAAAAGCAGTCGCTAGGGGGAAGACTCATCGCTGAGGATCTACTCCACTCCATTGCGATCATTCAACCCTGCGACACGACCGGCTGATTAGGGTCGCTAGCGGACTTTCGCAGAAGCCCGCATTCGACCGCTAACTCATTCAATTGTTGCACAAGCTTCTCGCTGGACCGAACAGTAAACATTCAAGTATCGGACCTCAATTCCTTTTCCAACTGCTCTACGAACTTTAAGCACTCGCTAACAACTGTCTCGACCGACTCAACTGTTAGATCATGAAAGTCACCAGCTTTCGTTTTACCAGCTCGATGAACCAGATCGTGCCGAATTAATACACTTTTAAAAACTTCTGTGAAAACAGGAAAATCAACCCCAAATGTATCCCGGTACATACCGCTTACTTTTGGCAAGTTGTGGTACAGGACGCTTTTCATTGACTCAATTGCTTTTGCCTCTATCCCTTCATGCACCTTGAACAACTCTGCAATAAAGAATTTTTCTTGGCCGTATTCATTGAAGTTTTCAACGAAGGCCCGTAGATTCCCCTTATTACCTTGAACAAGCGATATAAACCGATCGCACAGATATGTCTCCAAAGATGTAATCACATTTGCATAAAGCATGTACGCCATTTGCTTTTGCAGACTTTTACCATCATCCAGCTTGATGCCATTGAGCTCAATGACATTTTGCATACTGCTTGTAAATGTCATATAGACATCATGCTCTGACAATACTTTACCACCAGAGAACCTGTCTCCAATAACTTCTAGTATGCGTTGCTCTATGAGCGAAGGTCGGTTTAATTGCAATACCGATATCGTTACCTCTCCTTGTTCCGTTACGCCTTCCAAGTATCCGTTTTCATTTTGCTTTATGTGCTTAGAAAAATCATCATGCAACGGATTTAGTAGTAAAGGTCGTCCGTCATCGGCAACAGGAAAACTCGCGCCTTTAATCATATTGCATGCTCGACACGCAATAAGCATATTGCCTTTATCAAGAGCCAGGTGCGGGTAGGTGGATTTGGGATAGAAGTGTTCGATATCCGCCATTAACGGATCGTAAAGTTTGACTCCGCAATAAGCACACTGATGCTTGAATTTTTCTAAAATCTCAGGCTTTAACGCTTTAAAATTACGACTCATTCTATTATGCCTCTGGAGAGCGGACGTTAGCTGATCTATTTTTGAGAAATTGTCTGACAATCTTAAAAGCCGCGCAGAAGATGCATTAATGCAGCACAGCGCAATAAAGATCCGAGAATCACCCACATGACTCTAAAGCTCTACATTGTTTATAAAATTGTCCACATAATAAATTTTAGTTCTTACTTGGAAGGCACGGTAGATAATCTTGGCTTTCGCAACTGATTTTTTGTCCCCGCAAATAAAATATGAGCACTTTGACGCTATATAGACATGCAGCGCATCAGTAAGCATGTTGTTCAGATTGTTTTTCTTTTCAATTTTCTCTTTAAAAACGGGGAAAAAATCAAGAATCCCATAGGCGATTGTGAATTTATCCTCTTCACTGATCGTATCTATTGAACGACCGTCAACATTAAGAAAAGATTGAAAGATAGAGATAAAATTCCGTTCAATCTCCTCTGGAGGCGAAAGCAAGTAACTATATATAGGCCATTCTCTTATTTCTTCAGCCGCCGGCTGGTTCAATCTGACGATTTCTATGAGCGAGCTTCTAAAATCTCTTTGGAGCTTGTGATCTGCGAGGCCATTATCCTGAAGGTGATGTACGAAGCTTTCCAGTAATTCGGGAGACATTACTCCGTGGAACCGGTCTAAGAAAGGAACCAGAACATTTCCACCGGAAAGTTTGGCCATATCAACTTCATAGGACAGAAAATCGAATTTTAAATTTTTCAGTTCTGGTGTGTTTTTTTGATCCGCTGACATTGCCTCATATACTAAGCCGGGAGGTATTTTATCCACGCAAAATCCTGAGCCGTTTTTATGCGGCCCTATACACCAGCCCTCCGTAATTATTGCCAATTGCTCAAGGTCTTTCTTGATGTAGCTTGCATTAGAACACCTCAACAAATCACTAATGTGAGCATGAGAATATGGCGTCAAGTAACCCTTATTCCTCCCTGCGCTCAAATTTTCTACAAGACGGGAGCTTTTTCTGTCTTGAATGATGTCTTGGAAAATGTTCCAGTCCAAGTATATTGATTTTATACTGCCTGTATTGGTAGTCAATCAGAACTTCCTTGTAAAATTTGTTTTTTATTTAGTATGAGGCGGGGTCAATGAAATCGATAGACATATTCCATTGAGCTTGTTGTTCTGATAGAACCATAATCAATTTTTTCTGTAAGCCTAGCATTTTTATGTTTTACCTTATTTTCGGCGGGAGCCCGTCAATTTAGATGTCAAAAGTTGATAATCATACCCATAAGCATAGCTATGTGCCATCACTATCCACCTCTGGCCGAATCGTGCAGTTGCTGACCGGCAGCTTTGGGTCGAACTCAGTCGGTCAATGACATTCATTATTCTGGTCAAGTCGAATACGAATGGACGTTCACATCCGCGCAATTACGCATCAAGAGACAGGGCAAGCTCTCTAGTATCTGAGTCGGTTCGCAATCGAGTAGCCGCAGCCTGATCGCGCTCGTGCTGCCTGAGCTGATAAACCTCATAGAAGCTCGTGACAATCTGCTCCTTGGTCAAATCAGGGAGCGTCGTCCGACGCTTGAGGGTGTTCACTATTTTCCGTGCGCAAAGCTGAGCAGCTTCTCGCTCATACGACCGGAAAGCCAGATCGCGAAAAGCCCATATGCTGATCCAGCCGCTTGATAAAGCCCATAGCATCAAGCGCTGATAGGTCGACCAAGCCATACGTATTTGACCGCTCAAATACCGTCGGAGAATCCGGCCGTCCGCGTCTTTGAATCCGTAAATCCCTAGCTCTGTCAGCAACCGCTCAAGGGCAACCCGCGACATCCCTGACTTGCGCAAAATGGCTGAGAACAGATACTCAAGCAGACCCACGGGGACGCGGACAACAAAGTTTCTCCGGCCCGTTTCCTCATGATGTTTCAGTTCACGAAAAACAAGCTGGAAGGCTTCATCCGGGTCGACATCTGCATCGGGAATGTGTGGCTGCATGGAGCCATTCTTTGGCTAAATCGCGCATCTGTCAAAAAGGTGTCCTAGTGAGTCCGCAGTCGCATGGCGAAAGCTGGAGGCATTCCATAGCAGCCGAGCGATAGTCACGATGAGCATCGATTACGAAACTATTCAAAAAATTCAGAAGCTAGCAGATGACGTACTGATCGGCGTTGCCGAGGTAGCTGCATTGACAGGCTTCAGCGCTCTGACCGTGCGTCAGCGCAAATTGCCGGGGCTTGAGCCCGTTCCCGGCCTGTCACGCTTGCGATGGCGGCTAGGTGATCTCAGACAGTGGATGCGTACCGGAGCAATCACATCGGCTCCTCTCCTCAAGCAAGCCTCGACCGAAGGCCCACATAAAGTCGGGCGCCCTACCAAGAAGTCTCAGGTGGAGGCTCGGAAATGAGTGAGCTGGAATTATCGGTTGATGCCGCCACCGGGCAGGAACCACAGGATCAATTGAAATCCAACACCTATACGGTTCAACTGCGTGACCTTTGCCCTGCCCTACAGACAAATCTTGTCATCTCCATCAAGGCCTATGAACAAGCTCTCAATAGGGAGTCCAAATTCGAAAAATAGCTGAGCTCACAACTTGGCGTAATAAATCTCCAGTAATCGAAATAGCACTTTCAACTATTAAATTGGAATATTCGCACTTTCATTATCAACAGCAACAAAAATAGCAAAAAATCCCATATTAAAAATCGCTACAAGCTTTAAGAGCTCACCACATATAAGAAACTCAACATAATAGTCAAATAGCAATGTAACGCAACATTATCTCATCACATTCTGTTGACGAAAGTCCCGCCAAGTGCTAAAAGATTTTTCTAGCATCCATGGACTGAGCAGGAATATTCTAATGTCGAGCAGCTTCTTTTACATGAGCATTGAGGAGGACGACAACAATCACGCAATTGTTGAGTCTGCTAGAAGATATGCCGAAGAAAAACTTGAGCAAGTGTATATAGTAAACAAACCATTAGGCGACAACAAATACTCATATGAGTTTAGTGCCGGCTTCGTCTTGCTGGTCCCAAAACACAAAATGCTCTTTATTAGTTTTGGAGCAGACGAAGAAGCATTTGAAGAGTTTCAAGAGGACTTCCTCGAGGACTTAAGTGCTGTAGCAGATAAATATCGTTATAAAAGCATTATTGGACGCCCGCGAACCTGGAGCGATCTATACAGTAACGTAACTGTTGATCTTGAAAACTTTAACCTATCTGAAATATTAGACAATAATATTATTCCAAGTGATGATAGACAGAAAAAGTGTGAACTTTTAATATCTTTGATTACCGGCAGCATCAACGACATTGACAGAGTCAAGGAAAAGGTTCCAGACAACCTACTTGATAAAGTCAAGCAAAAAATATTATTATTTGACGGTGAACAAACACGTTTTGTGTACCAGAAAAATATTAAGCCGGTAGTCAGAATTCAAGGTTTATCTGGCACAGGAAAAACCGAGCTTTTACTTCACAAACTAAAAGAAATATACACTGCATCAGAAAGCACAAGAATATTTTTTACATGCCACAATAAAATACTTGCTGACAGCCTAAAAAAACGAATTCCCGACTTTTTCAACTTCATGAAGGTCGAACAACAGATTGAATGGTCTGAGCGACTATGGTGTGACAATGCTTGGGGCTCTGGTGGAGATTACAACTCAGGGGCATACCGATATATTTGTCATTTTTACGGACTGACATTTCATCGCTACAGTCCTTCAATGTCATTTGATAGTGCATGCAAGAAGGCGCTAGAAGAGCTGGCTGCCCAAGGAGAACAAACTAAAGCTGCACTGGACTACATGCTAATCGATGAGAGCCAAGACTTCCCTGAGTCGTTCTTTGAACTATGCCAAAAGGTCACTAACAACACTGTCTACATCGCTGGTGATATTTTTCAGAATATTTTCTCAGAGGTAGCAGGCGATATAAAGCCTGACTTCCTGCTAAGCAAATGTTACAGAACTGATCCGCGCACACTAATGTTCGCACACTCATTAGGCATGGGTCTTTTTGAAAAAGAGAAGCTACAGTGGCTAGCAGATGAAGAATGGCAGTCTTGTGGATATATTGTTGAAAAAGACCGAACCAATACACTGTATAGACTATCGAGAGAACCACTCAGGCGATTCGAGGATGTGGATAGCAATGAATTTACCAGTACCGAGGTCTTACTGACAGGAGGCGATGACGCAAAAGACGGCTCCGACACGGCCTGCACAATCATAAATATAATCTCCGAGATCAAAAAAGCCAACCCAACAGCAACAGTGGAAGATATTGGGGTAATTTTCCTTAATGCTAATAAACGTAGTTTTCGACTAGCGGATATTTTAGAGCAATCAATTCCCGGAATTCTATCGTGGAAGGTTAACAAGGCTTACGAATCTAAGCGCAAAATCAAAGATACCCTATTCGTCAGTAATCGGAATCACGTTAAAGGCCTAGAGTTTCCATTTGTCATATGCGTTGCAGAAACAATCTCTAGAAGCCACAGCCTACGCAATGCTTTGTATATGATGCTTACTCGCTCATTTATAAAGACTTATCTACTAATACCTAAAGAACCAAACCAAATAATCTACCAGCAGCTAACCGCAGGACTCGAAGGAATAAACAGCTCTGATGCTATTGAAGTTGTTGCACCATCAGCTGTAGAAATAGAAAAAATCAGAACAAAAATTAATTTCACGAGCCGCACAGTTTCATACTACGAATTTTTAAATGAAATATTTAATGAGCTTAATGTACTACCAATATTTCGTGGCGACTTGACTGAAACTGTACGATATACGTTAGGCGATAGCTTTGACCGAGACGAAGTCGTAGAAGTCGTAGAATTCAATTATCGAAAAATGGCGGGACGATAATGAAGCGATTTGCATTTACTATCGCGCCTTGGAATTCCGAGCTAGTATTCAACCCTATCAGAGCAAGAAAAGATGTTATTACTTTGCTTATGAAGGTTATAAAGTTAATGGATGTCGGGCCAGCATTGACAGGGCAGCCTGGTGAAGAATACTTTGAACTTGTGATTTCTCAAACTAGCAGGTTATTTTTCTACTCTGAAGACAAACACTTTTCAATCGGCTTTCCATTCAATGCCACACTAGAAAATGATCAGCTTGTATTTAAATCTCTGGCAGGCGTAATAATTGATAGCCAAATGACATCTGACATACTAGGTGTTATGTCCAGCGAAGAGATATTTTTCTATGACGACATTATCGACTTCGCAGCGCCTGTGTCAGACTACTTCCTTCACAACAGAGGAGGATGGGCTGTATTAAGAGATCTTCTAATGACCGAAGATGGATACATTAGATATGATCATGACCCAGTTCACGCTAGGGGAGACATACATCCTTTACACCACTTAGATGTTTTCTATGGCGCTAGACAGACATTTAAAATAGGCTTAGCAAAAAAAATCGACCGGGCCCATTTGCACGATGCTCTTGACTCACAGACTCCTTGCCATTATTTAAATCCGAAGTAGGTAAAGTGAAAATTTGAGTGGGCAAATTTATAATGAATTTCGTTATTCGCCCCATTCAACAACGTGATAGCCCGATCTTGATGCGAGTAGAGATGAATTCGAAGCTATGAATGAGATATAGGAGAACTCCGAAGACTTAATCCAGTCTCTGTACGTGCCACAAATTTGCCACACTCGCCCCGCTAACCAAGGCGAAAACCCGCTAACCCCAGCTAACACAGCCCATTGATTTCCCAGCTAATCCCCGCTAACGTGTTGATTCTAAACGTCGACTTTTAGGACTCCGAAGGCAGGGGTCGTGGGTTCGATCCCGCCTAGTGCACCATCTTTTCCCTTCTGCAGTACCGCGCTGCGCTTCGTCGTCCGAAGCCCGTCTCCCCACGACCTTCGTCCCATCGATCATCCATCATGGTCGCTGCAGCATGCCTGCCTCCCGACACCAGCCCGCTTTGCCGACTCGACCTTTCGCTGCCCGCTGTGCATGAGCTTGGGGATACCTGTCTGGGATTGGGGGGTTCGCATTATTCAAAATCATCTTGAAATACTTACTTAGATAAATATCCTGAAAGTCAGTGAACTTTTTCAATACTTCGCAACATCAAGAATAAATACCTCTTTTAAAAATAGTTGTTAAAGATTTTCTGCTCCCAGCCGATGGCATTGACGCATCAATGGCATGGAGGAGCCGACTGGAAAACTAAAACATCTATTCGAGAGGCTTACATGTTTAACAATGCGTTGACCAACTTATCAGTCAGATCAAAGTTGGCACTGGGGTTCACGCTCGTGATCGTACTGACGATCCTGATCGCCCTGACGGGCTGGCGAGGCATCGCCTCCATGAGTGAGCGCAGCGAGCGCATCACCGACATTGCCAAGCTCAGCACCCTGACCCGAGACATGCGCATCGCCCGACTGGTCTATGGCCAGAACTCTGACGACGCCAACGCCGCGACCTGGCTGAAGGCCTACGAAAATCTCGATAACCACCTCGCCTACCTCAACAGCGTATTGAACTCCGAGCTAAATATCCCTCATGTGAAAGCGGCCATGGCGGCCATGAAGGAATACAAGGATCATTACAACAGCATCATCGCTGCCACCCGCGCGCGGGAAGCCAGCAGGGATGTCTTCGGCACTGCAGCCGATACCGCAGACGCCAAGTTGCGGCAGTTGAATGGGCGAGCCAATTCCATGGATGGCGACGCCGCGCAACGCGAAGCGGTGCAACGGGCTCTCATGCTGTTTCAAAAGATGCGCTTCGATGTGCGTGGGTACACCTACACCCTCAAACCCGAGGCACAACAGCTGGCCGCCGCCTCGATTACCGCAGCCTCCGATTACATGAAAAGCCTGACAAGTTCCGGCATCGACGCCTCCGCTGTCGCCAGCCTGGTGGACTCGATGAACGCCTATGGATCCGCCATCAACGGATTCTCGTCTTCACAAGCCACCATCAACCAAGGCCAGGCGGGGATCTCGAAGAACATCGAAGTCCTGCTCGGTTCGGCCAATCTACTGGCACAGAACCAGGTAGCCTTGCGCCTTGCAGACGTCGATCAAGCCAACCGCATGTTGATTCTCTGGCTCGTCGCCGCGCTTATCGCCAGCGTCCTGGCGGCCTGGATCATCACCCGAATGATCGTCATTCCACTGCGTGAAACACTGCAGCTGGCTGACCGCGTCGCCAATGGCGACCTGACCCACAATGAAGCCCCAACACGCAAGGATGAACTTGGCCTGCTGCAAACAAGCATGCACCGCATGACCTTGAACCTGCGCCAGCTGATCGGCGGCCTGCGCGATGGCGTCACCCAGATCGCGAGCGCTGCCGAGCAGCTTTCCGCCGTGACCGAGCAGACCAGCGCCGGAGTGAACAGCCAGCGCACTGAAACCGACCAGGTCGCCACGGCCATGAACCAGATGGCTGCCACCGTGCAGGAAGTTGCCCGCAATGCCGAGCAAGCTTCGAATGCCGCCGTCAGTGCCTCCCGAGAAGTGCGCGAAGGCGATGCCGTCGTTTCCAAGGCCGTCATTCAGATCGAAACACTTGCCACCGAGGTCGGGCGCTCCAAAGTTGCAATGGACGAGCTGAAACAGGAAAGCAACAAGATCGGTGGCGTGCTCGACGTGATCAAGGCAGTGGCCGAACAGACCAACCTGCTGGCCCTCAATGCCGCCATCGAAGCCGCACGCGCCGGTGAGGCCGGACGCGGCTTCGCCGTGGTCGCCGATGAAGTCCGCAGTCTTGCCCAGCGCACTCAGACTTCGACCGAAGAAATTGCGATCTTGATCGACGGTTTGCACAGCCGAACCGCACAAGTAGCGACCACCCTGGAAAACAGCCGCCTGCTGACCGATGACAGCGTTGCCTTAACCCGCGATGCAGGCACCTCCATAGGTAACATCAGCCGATCCATCACGACCATCGAATCGATGAACCAGCAGATAGCCGCCTCTGCCGAAGAGCAGAGCGCGGTGGCCGAGGAAATCAATCGCAGTGTGATCAACGTTCGGGACATCTCCGAGCAGACGGCTTCGGCGAGTGAGGAAACGGCATCGTCCAGCGTTGAGCTGGCACGACTGGGTGTGCATTTGCAGGGGCTGATGAGTAGGTTTGTGCTGTGATGTAGGGTTTGGAAGAACCGCAATTGTGTGAAGCCCCAAGTGAGCGCTTGGGGCTTGTTTGGGCAGTTACCTGAGTAATGCGCGACGTTAGTTTTATCTCTCGGTCAATCGCTCGCTTGAAGTACCAAAACGTCATGGCGTCGATCAGCGATTCACAGAGAATAATTTCTAGTCTGGCCAACAGCGCGGCTTCGTTCCAGACCCCGCGCAACGGCGTGGCGAAGTACAAATGCCGGGGCTGATTGTGCAGTTTGTTGTTCGGCTGCATACGCCGCCCGTAAAGCTGCATCACCCGCCCGGGCTGCTCTGGCTGGGCGCCGTCTTCCAGACCCAGTGCCGGCACGACCAGACAGCCGTTTAAATGTTCGTGCCCGGTAGAGCGC
Source organism: Pseudomonas sp. UBA6276 (assembly GCF_002438365.1). Lineage (NCBI taxonomy): Bacteria > Pseudomonadati > Pseudomonadota > Gammaproteobacteria > Pseudomonadales > Pseudomonadaceae > Pseudomonas > Pseudomonas sp. UBA6276. The sequence continues at coordinate 28,236 of NZ_DJUS01000035.1, read as the reverse complement.
AAAACACCTAAATCTTACAGGTGCTGTCCCACCTGCCGACCGGCCTGAGTATGCCCGGCGGGCAAGCGGTAAGTCAGGGTTTTATTGGCATAACCAAGTTGAAAATGCTCGATCAACTCGGGATGGTTCAGGCCGCGAGACGCCAAATAGGCCACTGCTTCGGGGGATTGTTTGAAATTGGCGTGATAGAACTCTGCCACCGAACGCAGCAGCGCCGCGGCTTCAAGACCAGAAGAGCCCGCAGCTAAAGAAGGGAGGTGTCGAGCATGGCTGCGTGTCACACCGACTTTTTCCGTGTTCTCCAGCGGCGCATCGTTGCGCAGCAGTTGGACCGCGTGCGGCAACGACACGCCTTGAGTTTTCATCACCCAATCGATCACCGAACCTGCGGCCCCGCAGCCAAAGCAGTGATAGAGATTTTTCTCCTCGGAGACCGACAGGCTGGGCGTGCTTTCGTCATGAAACACGCAGCACATCACCCAATCCTTGCCGCGTTTTTTCAGCTCATGGCCCTGCTACTGGATCAGCCGAACCAGTGACACCTCACGTTTGAGGCGTTCCAGTTCGGCTTCGGGGATGCGGGCCATCAGGTTTTCTCCAAAAAGCTGTCAAGCGGGAAAAGCAAAAACAACGTGACGACAATCTACCACCAATAGTAGTATTTACAACAAACAGTAGTAAACGCTGGAATATGTTTATGGCTGTCCTGTTACAGTTCTCGTCGACGACAGCCATGAGCATCACCAGCGAAGAACGTGAATTTTTCATTGCCCTGGGCGAACGCATTGCCCGCCTGCGCAAAGAACACGGCATCACCCAAACCCAACTGGCTGAACGGCTGGGCGTGTCTCAACAGACTATCCAAGCCTATGAGTCCGGCAAGCGGCGTATCCAGGTAGCTGCGTTGCCAGAGCTGGCCCGGCTGCTTTCGACCACACTCGAAGATCTGTTTGGTCAGAAGCAGGAATCCACTGTGCGTAAGCGTGGTCCGGCTCCGAAATGGCAACAGCAACTGGAAGTCATCGACCAGCTACCTAAGAGCAAGAAGAAATTTGTTGCGCAGATGCTCGATGCCCTGATCGCTCGGGCCACGACCAAGGCGAGTAGTGAAGGAAGGGAAATTTCCAGTAAGTAAAAAGACTGCGACTAAATCCTGAAAATCGAAAATGCATGCAGGACAATCATGAATAACAAGCAACTGAACGAAACAAGCAAGTTTCTAAGCTATATTTTGCGCCATGAGCCTCACACTATCGGATTGCAACTCGACTCAGGAGGCTGGGCAGACATAAACTCTTTGATTACCGGCGCAGCGAAAGAAGGCCGCGTACTTAACCACGCAATAATTCAGACAGTAGTAAATAGCAGTGATAAGAAACGCTTTACCCTCTCCGACGATGGCCGGCGTATTCGAGCCGCGCAGGGACATTCAGCACCAGACGTAAACCTCCAACACATAGAGAAAGAACCGCCAGAATTCCTCTACCATGGCACTGCAACACGCTTTCTTGAATCTATTCTTCAGCAAGGATTGATTGCAGGTTCACGCTACCATGTGCATCTATCGCAAGAGACTCTGACGGCTATCGCTGTCGGACAGCGCTACGGTAAACCAGTGGTTCTGAAGATTGAATCCCTGCGGATGTACCAACAGGGATTTAAATTTTTTCAGGCTGAAAATAGTGTTTGGTTAACTGAAGCGGTTCCCGTTAATTTTATTTCAAAACAAAATCAACTGCCCGACAGTTCATTGGATAAAAATACATCTGCAGCCAGCACATGAAAAGCAAGATTCTCTGACAAAAACTGAATACTGAAATGCCTCAACTTCGGCGGTTCGTGACTCGACACGGAACGCCATGCTTTCAAGTTATTCCTTACCCATTCGGAGTCTATAAACTCGGTCAACTTACCAAGCCGAAACTCACCTGAATCACCCTCAAACTCAAAAATAGCACCTCCAGGGAATGGCTCCCGAATAAAGCATCGCACAGACTTGAACGCAATCTCCCGCCTTAAAGCCAGTACAACCTCTTCGCTATCAACTACAACTTCCTTCTCATACTCAATATCAAGTAGCACATCCGAGCCAACGGAGTGGAATGATACTCTTGACTCACCATATCCTGGCAGCCACTCATATGGATCTAGTATTAATTTTGGCTGACCTATCTTCATGGACGCACCGACTTTAATTGCTCTGCGCCTGTCGGCGGCAATTTGTTATTTTTTAACTGATCTGCTGCCAAATCATTGAATGTCTTACCTTGATAAGCCTCAACACCTGTCTGATTGCGCCCGAACCACTCACTTCGAGGGATAGCTGCCTGCTCAAGCGCGGTAGAAGTTCGCGTATTCAAAATAAGGCGAGTCCCATTCATATCTACATAATCAACGGGAAGCTGATTCGGCTTAATTGTCCCAGCCCTCAAAGCGCTTGCTAAGTCTTCAACTGTCTTGATCGGTGTGCCGGCCATCTCTGAGTATACCTTTTGCCCATCCTCACTAAAGGATCGATCAGACTTGATTTTATTTTGAGCAAAATTTGCTTCTGTTAACGTCCCTCTCTCCGCATTCGCAAGGATACCTGCGCCTTTCGCCCCCCCACCCGGCACCCCCTCCACCAGCACCGAACTTCCTGGCCCTGCCGCCAGCTTACCCGCTCCCTTGATCAACGCAACCTGCAACGCATACTTCGCCGCTGTGGTTCCGTAGTCCTTTATCGGGTTTACATCGCCTGGATAGGTTTGCGATGAAAACGAGTCCGCGACCCTTTGCCCTTGGGTGTATTCATAAGGTGCGAAGTAGTCCCGCGTAGCCTGTACGCCATCCAGGAATGAGGCAGCACCACCCACACCCGCCAACACCGGCAGCGCACAGCCGACTCCCGTTATGCATGCAGGCGTCGAGACGACGGCCAGGCCAAATCCGCTTGCCGCTCCTGCTGCGCCGGCCACTGCGCGGCCCACCGAGTTGCCCTTGCTGAGTATCGGGTCTTCGCGCAGCAGAGTGTCGTTCGCGGCGTCCCACCTCGAGTACTCTTCGAAAGCGCCGGACGCCCGCAGCGTTGCCAGTTCAGCACTGTACTGCGCGCCGGTTTTTTCCAGCTCCACAAAACGCTGGCGATTGGGATCGTCATCCGGCACGGAGGCGCTGCAATGAGTCATGGCACAGGCAGCGGCTGCAAGTCGGGCGGCATTTTGAGGGTCTGCTTTCTGCAACTCCTCTAATTTGAGGGTTTCCTTGTAGTGCAGTTGGCGGTTGTAGTTGTCCGCCATTTGCGCAACGTAGGCCGCTTTCCCGACATCGCCCTCACTGAGGCCTGCTGCCGTCAGTCCGACGATCTGTGAGAATGCGGCGCGCAGTTCAGGGTTGCTGTCGAACGTATTGTTCAGCACCTGTGCCATGGCCTGGCTCGCACCGGCCGCGACTGCGCCGGTCGAGAAGTCTCCGCCCATGGCGCTGGAAATCGCGCCCCCCATCAGCGCGTGCATTGCGACTCGGCCAGCGCCTCCCTCAGCCCACAGCGCCATGGTTGCCGGATCGTTGGCATCCTTGGCGGCTTGCCAATGGCTCTGTGCGTAGGAGCCAACGAAGTTGAACGCAGTGGCCGCTACGACATTGGTCGCCTGGCCGACCAGCCCCTGACCGAGGTTGTCGCCCAGACTGCCACCGTTTATGGTGGTGTTGATTGCCCCTGCCGCCACACCCTGGGCACCCGCGTGCAGCGCGAAACCTGCAACACCGTCCAGGGTGTTCAGGTCGAACCCTTTGGTGACGTTGTTCCAGTTGCTTGTCTTGCCTCCCAGGGCTGGATCGATAACGCCTTGGGTGACACCAGCCGTTGCGCCTGCCACAGCAGCATTTTTCAGGCCTTTGGCGCCGAAGGTATCTTTGGTGACGGCTTTCAAATTGCCTTTGTTGCTGATTGCACTGTTGGCTGCCGTTACTTCGAGGCTGACCAACGCAGCATTGGCAATTGCGGCAGTCGTGGTTCCAGCTGTGGCACCCACCAATGCAGCGCCAGCGCCGCCCGTTACTGCAGCCAGCAGAATTGCCAGTGCCAGCTGAGCACCTGCGCCCAAACCGGAATGTTCATACTTGAAGCTTTGGTGGATTTCCTCCACCTGCCGCCAGTCGATATTGCCTTGAGCTTGCGCCTGTTTGAGCCATGCCAGTTTTGGATCGGCGGCCACCATGGCGTCTACGGTCTGGGCCACCGTTTGCTTGTCGACTTTCTTGACATCGATGCTGATGGAGTTGGCGGCGTTGATAACCAACGCACCTTGCGCAACCAACTCACTCTGCCGCACCGTCTCATCTGTCCTGCCCTTGCCCCCCATGGACATCCAGGCAAGATCACTGCTGCTCTTCTCGTGGCTCTCCTGCTTGAGATCCTTCACACCTTCGAAATCAACGGCGCCGCCGCTGTCCAGGGTCAGGTCCTTGCCGCTTTCCAGTTTGGCGACCTGATACTTTTGATCGCCGCCGCTTTCCAGGGTGAGGTTGCCACCGGTCTTGATTTCGGTGCCCACGTTGGTAACGGTGGTCGTCTCGTCGCGCTGGGTCTGTTTGCTGCCCAGGCTGCCCTTTTTCTTTTTGTCGTAAAGAGAATAATCACTGTCTTGAGCGGCCAGCAGCTCCAGGTTTTCACCGGCGTACAGGTAGGCTTCGTCGCCTGCCGTGATACGGCTAGAGACCAGGGCCATGTCCTTGCCCGCCGTCAGGGCGATGTCGCCGCCTGCATCGAGCGAAGTGCCGATCTGGCTGACGTGATCTTCCTGTGCGGTGACCTTTTTGGTTTTGGAGTAGGTGTGCTGTTCGTCTGCCGCGGAACTCAGCGTGAGATCACCGACGGCTGCCATGGCGATGTTGCGTTTGGCGTCGATGTCGCTGGCAATGGCCGTCAGGTCACGACCGGCGGTGGCGATGACGTCCCGGCCTGCGGCAAGGCTGGAGCCGTGCTGGGTAATGGAACTGCTGTTGGCTTTGCGGCCGCGGTCATTGCTTTCAATCTGCTCGGCTGAAGCGAAGTTGATATCTCGACCGGCGGCCAGTGTCAGGTCGTTGCCAGCTTGCAACACCCCACCCACATCATTGACATCCCGCCCCGCCCACACGCTCAGATCATTCGCCGCCTCGATCCGAGCGGCCGTGTCCGCGAAGTCCCTGCGTTCGCTGCGGTGGCCGCTACTGCTTTGATGGCTGGTCACCGTGCGCTCGTTGATCACGTCGCCGTTGACGGCGGTCAGGCTGACGTCGCGACCGGTGATCACGCCACCGGCCTTGTTGACGAGGGTGTTGCCCGTCAGCAGGTCAAGTCGGCCGCCGGCCTGTACCAGGCCGCTGTTGACCAGGTTGTTGCCAGCGCTGGCGCTGAGGTTGTTGCTGGCTTTCAGGGTGCCTGCGTTGGTGAGGTCGTTACCGGAAACCAAGTTGACGTCGCGACCGGCGATCAACGCGCCGTCGGGGCCGAGGCGGTTGTTGGCCTGGGCCAGGTACAGCACGGGCACCAGCACGTTCTCGCCGTTGACCTTGTACTCTTCCAGCCAGACGATGTCGTGGGTCAGTGCTGCGACTTGCGCCGAGGTCAACGTGGTACCGACCGACAGGCCCAGTTGCTGCTTGCTGGCGATGGCGTTGTTCATCAGGTACTTGAACAGTGCTTCGTCGGAGTGCTGGCCGTCGATGAAGCGTTGGCCGGTACGGGCAACCAACGCCTGCTGGATCAGCTTCTGTTCGTAGAAGCCGTCGCCCAGGCGCTTGGCGCTTTCGTCCGGGTTGTAGCCCAGGCCTGCCAGCAGGTAGTCCGAGCTTAAGAATTGCTTGAGGTCGGTGAGTGCCGGATTGGTTTCAATCAGGTATTTGTGCGCCGGTGAGGTGCTCTGGGTTCCGGGCAGGCCTTGGACGCGGTTGATAGAGCCGGGTACGTGACCGTCCATTGCCTGATGAGAAGCGACTTGACCCTCCACCTGAACGGTACGGCCCTCGCTGGTGTCGGCGGTCTGGGTGCGCTGGGCTGCATCGATGCTCGCGCTGCCAATGGTCCAGCTATGCGGGGCGGCATCGGCCTGTTTGGCGGCGGTGTCCGTGGCGGCTAGGTCACTGAGACGGAACAGGCCATGTTCTCCACTGGGCAAGCTGAAGCCCGGCAGAGACAGCGGGTTGATCTGTTGCTGGGCGAGATCGGGAGGCAGCTGTGCGTCGAGACTGACTCGGGTACTGAAATCGCTGCCTGACGCACCGGTGTCGGTGCGGGCGCCGCTGCTGACGTAGTGGTAGTCGTTGCGTACCACGCTGTTGTCGAAGTTGTTCTGAGTAGTGATGTTGACGTCACCAACCGCCTGAATGACAGCCGCGTAGCGTTGATCACTGGTTGCCAGTTGCGTCACACGGGCGTACTGGGGAAGCTCGGTCTCCGTGTAGGCCAGGAAGTTGCTGATACCCGCTTCCAGACCGCTCAGGTTGTTGGCGTCGTAACGAGCGCCTTCAAGCCAGTACTGTTCGTTGAAAGCATTGGCTGCCCTGATCAGCCCGCGTCCGCCCCGCTGGCGGTTGGTGCGGAAGGTGCGCACGTATTCGGTGTCGCCCGTTTCGATGCCGCGGTTGAACAGGTTGGTGACCGAGGCGTTCAGGTTGCCGCCCGTGGCAATGGTGCTGCTCTGGTTGAGCAGGTCGCCGCCGTTGAAACTCAGGTTGCCGCCTGCGGTGATGCTCGATGCCTGGCTCGCTTGGGTGACTTCCAGCTTTTGGCGTTCCAGGACTTCGAAGACGAAATTGCGTTTGCCCGAACAGTCGCCAGCGTTGACGCCCTCGATACAGGCCACCTGGTAGATCTTGCCGGTGTAGATCCCGGCGTCATTGACGGTAAGCACTTCGCGCACGTTTTCGATGGTGCTGGCAGCCAGGCTCATGTTGCCGTCACTTTGCAGCGTCGAGGAGCTGTTGCGAATCAGGCTGGCGTGGCCGCCATTGTTGTCCCGATCGATGCGCAGATTGGCCAGGCTGTAGACGTCGGCGTAGCGGTTGGTGAAGGTGTCGACCTGCAAGCCCATGTCACCGCCGCTGAAGAGCAGTCCCCGCTCGTTGAGCAAGGCGCCGGTCTTGAGCGTGAGGGATCGGGCACTGCCGAGGGTGCCGTAGTTGTCGATGTTGCCGGCCGTAATCCCGGCGTCATCCACAGAGGTGATGCGGCCCCGATTGAGCAAGGTGCCGCCAACGCCCAGCTTCAAGCCAGCGCCGGAGGTGATGCTGGCCGGGGTCGCGAGTTGCAGCTGGGCGGCGTCGATCTGCAGGTTGCCTAGGCTGGTGACGCGGCCATTGCCCGCATAGGTACCGCTGAGCCCAAGCCAGAGGTCACCGTCACTGGCCAGCTTGCCGTCGTTGCTCCAGTTGACGCCTTCACCACGCAGGCTCTGCGAAGCGAGCAGCTGGCCGCTGGCGGTCTGGTGAAAGTTGCCGACCTTGATGGTCAGGCGCCCGGCTTGCAGCACGCCGCTGTTGGTCCAGCTGTCGGCATTGAGGGTGAGGCCACCACGGGTGACCAGGCTGCCTCCAGCGGCGGTGACGTTGGCGCTGGAGATATTGAATTCACCCAGACCTACGTGCAGCAGAGAGCCGTTGGTATTGCGGAAGCTGCCTGCGTCGACCGTCAGATCGGCGTTCGCCATCTCGATCACGCCACCCTGGTTATCCAGCACACCGCCCACGCGATACACCGAGGCGCCGTCCGTGCCGAGTGCGCGCAGGGTGCCGCCCTGGTTATCGAGGTTGGCCGCGGTGATGTCGAAGAAGGAGTCGCTTTCGATGATGCCGGAGCGGTTGATCAGCGTACCGCCCAGGGCAAAACGCACACGGCCGCCGGCAATCTGGCCGGCGTTGGTGAGGGTATTGGCGTTGACGTCGATCAGACCTTTTGCATACAGGCCGCCTGCGCTGTTGTTAAGGTCAGCGGTGGTGATGCTGGCGTCGCCACTCTGCGCGGCGATGCGGCCATTCTGGTTGTCGAGGCCGGCCAGGGCCAACAAGGTCAGGCGCTGGCCTTGCAGGGTGCCTTGAGCGTTGAGCAGGCTACCGGCCATGCGCGCTTCAAGAGCGCCGCGCAGGCTGGAAAGGATGCCGCCGCGGTTGTCCAGGCTCCCGGCGTTCAGTATCAGGTCGCCGTTCTGGGCGATGAGACGACCGTTGGCGTTGTTGATCGCGCCACGGGTGTGCAGCGTCAGGCCGGTCTGGCTCTGTACGGCACCCCCGCCGTTTTCCAGCTCAGCGGCGCTGAGGCTGACAGCGCCATTCTGGCTGTAGATCAAACCGTCGGCGCCGTTCTGTACGGTACCGCTGGCGTCCACGGTCAGTTGATCGAGCGCCGCCAGCGTGCCACGGTTGCGGTTGTCCAGGCTGCCGGTGAGCAGGCTCAGCAGACTTTTGCTGACCAGTTGCCCACCTTGGTTGTCGATGTGTGCAGCGCGCTGAATGCGCAGAGGGCCGCCGCTGGCGAATTTGCCTTGAGCGTTGATCAGGGTCCCCAGCAAGTCGAGCGTGATGCTGCCGTTGCTGGCCCATTGACCACTGGTATTGTCCAGTTGCGTACCGGTAAAGCTCAGGTCCTGCTGGCTGTTGACGGTCCCGGCGCGGTTGCTCAGATGCGTGGCTCGAACGGTCAGTTCTGCGCCGCTGTCGATCAGACCGCCCTCGCTGTTGTCGAGCGTGTCTTGCACGGTCAGGCTTTGCCCGGCGCCGCTGCTCAGAATGCCGCCTTGGCTGTTGTCCAGGCGGGCACTGTCGATGTCCAGACGTCCGGCACTGGCCAGCGCACCGGCGTTGCTGTTGAGCAGCGCCCCGCTCAGGTTGACTGCCAGGTTGCCGTCGCGGCTGGAAACGGTGCCGTTGTCGCGGTTGTCGAGGCTGCTGCCCTGCAGGTTCACACCTTGCCAGCCGGACAGCAGGCCATTGCGGTTGATGATGGCGCCGCTGATGACGGACAGCTGGCCGCTGCTGATGATCTTGCCAGCACGGTTGTCCAGCTGAGCACTGGTCAGGGTGTAGCTCTGGTTGCTGGAAATTTCGCCGTTGCGATTGTCGACGGCGCCGATGCGGTTGAAGGTCAAAGGGCCTTCGCCGTTGATCAAGCCAGCGCTGTTGTTCAGCGTGCCGCCGTTGAGATCCAGACGCACAGCGCGGTTGCCGAGCAACTGGCCGCCCTGGTTGTCGAGGTCGGCGCTGTGGATGTCCAGCATGACTGCCGCGTTGATCAGGCCATTGTTGCGGTTGAGCAGGCTGCCCTGGCTGGTCAGGTTCAGATCGCTGCGGCTGGTGAGCACGCCTTCGCTGTTGTCCAGGCTACCGGCCTGTACGCTGAGCGCGGCGGCGGCAATCTGGCCTTTGAGGTTGGCCAGGGCCCGCTCGATGTGCAGGGTCAGGGTCTGGTTGCTGAGCAGCTTGCCCGCGCTGTTGTCCAGGCTGCGGGCTTTGAGGGTGAAGGCCTGGCTGCTGGAGATTTCACCGCCCTGGTTGTACACCGCGCCGACGTTGCGCAAGGTCAGCTCCGGTGCGTTGAGCAGGCCTTCACGGTTGTCCAGGTCACCGCCGTTGAGGTCCAGCGTCAGGGCGCTGTTGCTGAAAAACTGCCCCGCCTGCGTGGCCAGCCCTTGCAGAGTGGCCGTCAGGGCGAACTGGCTGCCGATGCGGCCGCCGAGGTTGCTGACCTGCTGCGCGCTCAGATCGAGGGTGTTGGCACTGCTGACCTCCCCGCCATCGTTGTTGAACGCACCGGTCGTCAGCTTCACCGCACCCTTGCCGCTGATGCGGCCGCCCTGGCTGTTGTCCAGGCTGGCGCTGGAAAGGGTCAGGCCTTGATCGGTGACCAGTTCGCCACCGCGGTTCAAGATCAGGCCGCGGCTGTCCAGGGTTAGCAGGCCTGCACTGGACAGCTTGCCACCCGTGTTGTCGAGGCTGCCGACGTTCAGGTGCAACGCCCCCTCGCTGCTGATCAGACCTTTCTGGTTGAGGGCGGCACCGGTGAGCAGGAGATCGATGTTGCGCTGGCTGAGCAGGCGCCCACCGCTGTTGTCCAGGCTGTCTGCTCGCAGGTCGATACCGGCTTTGCCGGACAGCAGGCCTTTGGCGCGGTTGAGGACGTTGGCGTAGGCGAGGATCAGGCTGCCTCGGGCCAACACTTGGCCGGCATCGTCGTTGTCAAGTTGGCCACCGGACAGCTCGATGTCCGCCTCTGAAGACAATTCGCCGCCACGGTTGTCCAGGGTGTCGACGTGCACGTTCAACGCCTGGGTGGCCGCCACCAACCCGTTCTGGCGGTTGTCCAGGTGCGCGCCTGTGAGCAGCAGCGCACCCTGGGCGATCAGCTTGCCATTCTGGTTATCCAACCCCTCAGTGCGGACCTCGACGTCTTGCTGGCCGACGATCTCACCCTCGCGGTTGTCGATAGCACCTGCCTGCACCCGCAGCAGGGAGTCGCCGATCACGGTTCCGGCGCGGTTGTCGAACAGGCCGCTGGAGGTGATATCAACCGTGCCACGGCCGCTGAGCAGGCCTTGCTGGTTGTCCAGGTGGTCGACGACCAGTTGCAGGCTGCGGTCGCCTTGCAGGATGCCGGTGCGGTTGTCGCCGGTCACGGCGTTGACGCTCAGCTGGTTCTGGCTGGTGATGCGGCCCTGACGGTTGTCGAGATCTTTGGCGGTGACAGTGGCGCTCTCTGTCACCCTGATCTGGCCGCTGCGGTTGTCCAGATGGTCCGCGCGGGCCTCAAGGTTGGCGCCGCTCAGGGAGCCGTTGCGGTTATCGATGGCACCTGCGTTGACGACTTTCAGGTTACGGCTGGCGATCACGCTGTTGCGGTTGCTGAACGCTTGCGCCTCGAGGTGTACGTCACCGTGGGCATTGCGGCTGTTGTCCGCATTGACCCCGGCTTCGATGATGCCGCTGTTGGTCAACTGCCCGCCGCTGCTCAGGGTGATGCTGTCGCGGGCGGCCAGGTTGTTGCTTATGGTCAGGTTGCCACGGGTCTGCGCCCGCAACTGGCTGCCTGCGTAGACGGGGCCTTGGGCGTCCAGGCTTTGCGCCGTGACGTTTACGGCACCGCTGGCCGCCGCTTGGGCCAGGCTCAGGTGACCGTTGGCGTCGAGCTGGATGTCGCCGGCGCTGGCCGCCAGATGACCGGCCAGCTTCACCCCGACGCCGGCTTCGGTGCCCACCAGCTTGATCGCACCGGCGTACATGCCGCCCAGCGCGGAACTGTCGATGGCCAGTTGCGGCTTGGCCGAGCCGTCGTCGGCACGGGCGGTGGCCTGCAGAGTTGCGGCGTCGACATCGTTGCGACCCGCCACGATGGCGAGATTGCGCGCGTTGATCTGTGCATTGATCTGGGCCGAGCGGGTGATGATTTCGAAACCATCGACATTGCTGGCGTTCAGGCCCTGGCCGTCGATGGAGATCGCGCCGCCATCGACCTGATAGCGCTGCACCCGGCCGTTCTCGACGATCGGCTTGCCGGTAGTCAAGGTCACCTGCGGGGTGTTGATGAAACCGCAGCCGTTGCAGGTCATGCCATAGGGGTTGGCGACTATGACCTTGGCCGATTGTCCGGCGACTTCGGTATAGCCACGCAGCTGGCTGGGATTGCCGCCGGTGACTTCGTTGAGAATGACGTTGGCGGCGGAGCCTGCCAGGTTCGGATTGCCAACGATGATGCCGCCCAGTTGAGTGTTCTGGGTGCGGCCGGTGGCGTTGTTGAGGATCACGCCCTGGCTGCCGACGTTGTAATCCTTGTACTGGTTATGGGACAGACCGGTCGCATTGGGTGTCGCAATGTTGACGATCGGCACACCGTTGCCGGCCTGTTGCAGGTTGGTCCCCGAACCACTGACCACGATGCCTTCGGCTTGCGCCCACAGCGGTTGCCAGAACATGACGTTGGCCAGCAGCAACGCCAGCGCGCGCTTGGGCAAGCCGCAGAATTGCTCACGGGGCTGAATCCGGGCCGAAGTTTGTCGGGCCAGAAAAGCGAACTGGCGAACGTCCATGTCGATTACCTACTGAAACGTGAAATCAGAGAAAGAGGTCGAGGCGAAAGTAGATCGGGGTTTCGCGATCGTTCAGCGCGTCGGGGCGTTCCAGCGAATGGGCGAAAGTCACCGACGTCGCGAAATGCTGGCCTCGGGCGAACAACTCGACCGAATTGCTGGACACACGACCATGCTGGTCGCCGTTGTAGCGATCGCCCCTGATCACGCCCTGGTCATAGCCCAGGCCGATGCCGTATTCATAAAGGACCGGTCGCAACCAGGCGAGGTTGACCGGACGCGTCCAGCGCAGGTCATTGCGCCAATAGCCGCCGCTGTCGCCGGACAGGTTCTGGTCCTTGATGCCGCGCATCGACGACTGTCCGCTCAAGCTCATGCGTTGGGGGCTGAACAGCACATCTTCACTGCGCTGACCGGTGGCCAGGCTGGTGAAGCTGAACGTTTCGCCCCACAGGTTGAAGCCCTGCAGGTAGCTCACGGTGGCGGTGTATTTGCGATAGCGGTCGTTGGGGTCGCCGTGCTGTTCGACCTGGCGACTTTGCGCATCGAAAGCGCCTATGCCTTGCTGCATGCCCAGATCGAGGTTGACGAACGCATTGCCGATACGGCGGCCGTGGTTGATGCCGAACTGGGCCTCGCTGATGCGGTTGCTGCTGACTTCCAGGCGGTTGCCGTTCAAGTAGTTGTTGCTGCGCAGATAGGCCAGGCCGCCGTTGATCGATGTTTTGCTGACCGAGTCGCGATGTATCACGCGCTCTGCGCGAAACTGATGATTCTGGCTGTCACCGTTTTGCTTGAAGGCGAAGCCGTTGCCATAAGCCTGCGAGCCGTATTCGCTCTGGCTGTAGGAATAATTGAAGTTCCACCAGCCCCACGGCACGCTGTAGTACGCCGTGGTGCTTTTGGAGCTGCGATGGTGGTCGCTGACCGCATCGTGGCTGCCGCGCAGCACCAACTGGTCGGCGAGCCCCAAGGGGCTGTCCCAATCCAGACCCGCCCCCCACTGCTGCTGACCGGTGCTGCGCTGGCCATCGTTGTTGCGCGACAGCGAAGCACGCCAAGGCTTTTGTGCAGCGTTCCTGACCAGCACGGTACTGCCCCCCACCGCCTCGCCAGGCGCCAGCTCCATTTGCGCACCGTTGGACGGCAGGCGATTGAGCTGGTCGACCAGTTGCTCGACTTCGCGCAAATCGAGCAGCTCGCCTACATGGCCCGGAAAAGCCATGTTCACTTCCCGTGGCGATAACCCGCTGTCATCAGCAGGTCGAATGCCTTCCAGGCGGCCTTCAACCACTTGAAGCGTGAGGATGCCGGTCGACAGGTCCTGTTGCGGCAGGTAGGCACGACTGGTGACCAGGCCCAGTTGCAGATAGCGATCGGTGACGACCCCGAGCAACTCGTTGAGTTGCGCAACACCCAGGCACTGGCCCAGGTATGGCTGCACGAGTTCGGCCTTTTGGGCAGGACCCAGGGCATCGGCGCCCTGGATGTCGATACGCTGGATGGCGAAGCAGCGAGTGTCCTCCACGGCTGGAGGCGCAGGAGCGCTGAGTTGTTCACCAGGCAGGTTCTTGAGGTCCTCCAAGCGCTGCCGCTGCTCTTGCAGCAGGCGGTCCTGACGGTCACGAATGAAGTCCTGCTCGCCCGGTGTAGTGGGCGCCGCGAAGACCTTAGTTGCACAACAAAGCAACACCGCGAAATACGGACTTGCACGGCGTCCTGCCCTTGACCACATATTCAATCCCTGATGCCAAAATGGCTTTGTATCAACTCGAAAGGGGCGCGATGATAGGGATGCCGTATATTAACGTCAAGCTTGAATACATAAGCCTATGATTTACTTGATAAATTACAGTTTCATATGCTCTTCGAGCTCGACTTATCCCAACTAAAATTACTTAAGATTTTTCCTACCAAACAATCCGCTAACACTCATGGACTGCACACTCTTATTATGGAAGCGAACCATTAAAATTACAGCGCAGTCCATACAGAAAGTCCGATCGCATGACAATAAGAACTCCAATGATGCTGATGTATCGCGGCATGAATCATTACCCGGCCAATCCTCAAGGCGGTGAAAGCACTTCGCGCAGATCGGCGTTGCCGTGGGCACCGCGTTTCTCTACATTCCGAAAGCAACGTTCGAGTACCCCGGCCCTTTTTGCGCAAGAGACACAGCACCATGGACCTCACCACCCTCCTGCTCTTCATCCCCGCCTGCTTCGCCTTGAACATGGCCCCAGGCCCCAACAACCTGTTGTCCATCAACAATGCCGCCCACCACGGCTACAAGGCCGCCTGCCTGGCAGGCTTCGGACGTCTGGTGGCCTTCAGTGGGATGATCGCGCTGGCAGCCATGGGCCTGGCCGCGGTCTCGTTCGCTTCCGAGTGGTTGTTCCTGGTCATCAAGACGGTGGGGGCGCTGTACCTGCTCTGGCTGGCGTGGAGCCTGTGGACCGGTGAGCCCGCCGACATGGCAGATGACGCCACGGCCAGCCGTTCGAGCCTGTGGTTGATGCTGCGCCGCGAGTTCCTGATCGCGGCGGGCAATCCCAAGGCGATCCTCATCTTTACCGCGTTCCTGCCGCAGTTCGTCGACCCGCAGCAACCGGTGGGTGCCCAGTTCGCCGTACTCGGTGCGCTGTTTCTGGTACTGGAGTGGATCGCGGTGGGTCTGTATGCGTACCTGGGCGTGAACCTCAAGCGCTGGCTGAACACAGCGCAGGCCAAACGTCGCTTCAATCGCGCCTGCGGTGGCTTGCTGGGGCTGGCAGGCGTTGGCCTGCTGTTCGCCCGCCGCGGGCATGCCTGAAGTGCCAGTATCGGCCGGTAGCAACTGGTAACGGGCATTCGTTTGGCTGCAACGAACCTTGTTGCGAAGTCGACGTCCGACCTAGGCACGCCCATCGCCTGAGGTCCGCTTATGAAAGAAGCCATCGCCAAGAAATACCGTCTGATCATCAAGACCATGGGCTATGTCGGCTGGTCTCTGTTCTGGCTGCTGCTGTGGGATATCGCGGTCACCGTCGACTTCATGCTGTTCCTCAACACCAAGCTGAGCCTGCCGATCATGCCGTTGACCCTGCTGGGCTCGGCGCTGATCGTATTGATCAGCTTCCGCAACAGCAGTGCGTACAACCGTTGGTGGGAAGCTCGGACATTGTGGGGCCTGCTGGTCAACGCATCGCGCAGCTACGCGCGTCAGGTGCTCACCCTGATCGACGACGTCGGTGATGACGTGAACCCGGTCAAGGCCACCCTGTTGCGGCGCCACGTGGCCTACGTGAACTGCCTGGCGGCGCACGTACGGCACATACCCTGCCCACCGGAAGTGGCAGCGTTCATCAGCGCCGAGGAATTCGAACGGCGCAACAGCACCAACAACTTTTCCAACGACCTCATCACCGGCTCCGCTGCCCTGCTGGCGCGTGAATACAAGGCCGGACGCCTGGACAGCATCCGCCTGGCGCGCCTGGAATCGACGCTGGTGGACATCTCCAACTGCCAGGGCGGCATGGAGCGCATCGCCAACACGCCACTGCCTTTTCCCTACGTCTACTTTCCTCGCCTGTTCATCACCGTGTTCTGCCTGATCGTACCGATCGGCCTGGTAGAGTCGCTGGAATGGTTCACACCGCTGGCGTCTACCGTGGTCGGTTTCATGCTGCTGGCCATCGAGCGCATCGGCACCGACTTGCAGAGCCCGTTCAAGGTCAGCGAACACCAGATCCAGATGGATTCGCTGTGCGAGAACATCGAGCGCAACCTGCAGTCGATGCAGCGTGACACGCAGGAAATGCGTTCCGCCTGACCTTCCGCTATCTTCGTGACCACCGAGCGCCCTTTGCCAAGGGCGTATCGATCCTACAGACCTCACCTGGAAATCCCCTGATGAAAGCCATCGCTTATACCCAGAACGGCGCAGCCTCCGTGCTCACCGACCTGCAACTGCCCGCGCCCACACCGGGCCCACGTGATCTGCTGGTGCAGGTCCAGGCCATTTCGGTCAACCCGGTCGACACCAAGGTGCGCAGCGGCGCTGCCGTGACCGAACCGCGCGTGCTGGGTTGGGATGCGGTCGGCATCGTCCAGCAGGTGGGCGATCAGGTCAGCCTGTTCAAGGTCGGTGACAGCGTGTTCTACGCCGGGGCCATCGACCGTCCGGGCAGCAACAGCGAACTGCACCTGGTGGATGAGCGGATCGTCGGGCACAAGCCGCAAAGCCTGGACAACGCCCACGCCGCCGCCCTGCCGCTGACCTCGATCACTGCCTGGGAATTGCTGTTCGACCGTCTGGGCGTGCCCGAGGGCGGTGGCGAAGGCCAGAGCCTGCTGATCATCGGTGCGGCAGGTGGCGTTGGCTCGATCCTCACGCAATTGGCGCGCAAGCTGACCAAGCTGACCGTGATCGGCACGGCGTCGCGGGATGAAACACGTCAATGGGTGACCGACCTGGGCGCTCACCATGTGATCGATCACAGCCAGCCGCTGGTGGCGCAGCTGGAAGCCATCGGGGTTGGCCAGGTCGACCACGTGGCCAGCCTGACCCACACCGACAAGCACTTCGAGCAACTGATCGAAGCCTTACGCCCTCAGGGCCAGCTGGCCTTGATCGACGACCCGAAGACCCTCGACGTGATGCCGATGAAGCGCAAGGCGCTGTCGCTGCACTGGGAGCTGATGTTCACGCGCTCGCTGTTCCAGACTCCGGACATGATCAAGCAGCACGAGCTGCTCGAGCGCGTGGCCGAACTGATCGACAGCGGCGTGTTGCGCACCACCCTGGGCGAGCACTATGGGGTGATCAACGCCGCCAATCTGATCCGCGCCCACGAGCTGATCGAAAGCGGCACGGCCAAGGGCAAGATCGTTCTGGAAGGCTTCTAAGCCTCAACGTGCGCCCGGCACCTGCCGGGCGCTTTCCCAACCGCCGCCCAAGGCCAGGAACAGGTTGATCTGTTCCATGGCCACCTGAGTGTTCGCCGCCGCCAGTTGGCCACGCACATCGGTGTAGGTGCGCGTTGCCTGCAAGTCCGCCAGGAACGACGCGCGGCCGGCCCGGAAAAACTGATGGGTCTGATCCGCCGCCTGCTGCGCCGATCGCTCGGCGTCGGCCAGGGCATCACGGCGCTGCAGCAAGGCGGCGTATTGCGCCAGGCCCGTCTGGGTCTCGCGAATGGCGTTGAGCACCACCCCATCGAAATTGGCCAGCGCAGCCTGGGTCGAAGCTTCGGTCTCGCGAATCCGCGCCCGCGCGCCGTTGGTGGGCACGTTCCAGTTGATCAGCGGGCCGATGCCCCAGCGATTGGTTGCCGGATGCCCGAGGTCATCGAGAATACCCACCGTGCCCACCGTGGCGCCGATGCTGATGTCCGGGTACAGCTGACCGGTGGCCACGCCAATGTTGGCGGTGGCCGCCGCCAAGCGGCGTTCGGCCTGGCGGATGTCGGGACGACGCTTGAGCAGCGCGGCGCCATCGCCCACCGGCATCAGCTGATTGATACGCGGCAGCTCGGCGCAGCTGGCCACGTCGGCAGGCAGCTGTGCGACGGGTGTAGCCAGCAGCATCGATAATTTGTACAGGCCCGCCTGACGCGATGCCTGATAGCGCGGCAGCTCCGCGCCCAGGGACTTGTATTGGGTTTCGGAGCGCGTGACCTGGGTTTCGTCGCCACGGCCGGCATCGCGCAGACGCTGGGTCAGTTGCACGCCTTCCTGCTGCAATTCGAGCGAATGCCGGGCGATCTCGTATTCTTCGTTGGCCGCGCAGACCTGGGTATAGGCGCGTACCACATCGGCTACCACGGTAATGCGCGCCGTATCCGCCGCGGCCTGGGTGGCGTCGGCGTTGGCGCGTGCCGCCTCGATGCCGCGCTTGAGCGTCCCCCACAGGTCGAACTGATAGGACAGATTGATGGACGCGCTGCCCAGGTTATCCACCGGCAGCTTTTCGGTCAGCAGGAACGCTTCGCCCGACTCTTGCACACGCTGCGCCTCGGCCTTGGCATTGAAGTCGAAGCCGCCTTCGGCCTGGGCCTGCTCGATCTGCGCACGGGAGCGGGCAATGTTCGCCGCCGCCACGCGCAGGTCGGTGTTGGACGCCATGGCTTGGCGCACCAGCGCATCCAGGCGAGGGTCGTGGTACAGCTTCCACCAGTCCTGCGGGACCGGCGCCGACACCACATTGCTGTCGCCTTCGGCCAGCGAGCCCTGTAAATCGGCTCGGTTGAGCGCCGCCGCCTTAGGGGTATGGTAGTCGGGTCCGACCATCTGGCAGGCCGACAACAGCAGCGCCGCCGCGAGGGCGGAAAGACGCAGGACCTGGCTCATTGCGCCGCTCCCGCCACCACACCGTCTTCGATGATCGACACCGTGGCCGTGCGGCCGGCGATCAGGCGATAGCCCTCGGGCAGGTTTTCAAACGCGATGCGCACGGGAATGCGCTGCGCCAGGCGCACCCAGCTGAAGGCCGGGTTGACGTTGGGCAGCAGGTTGCTGCCACTGCTGCGATCGCGGTCTTCGATGCCGGCCGAGATGCTCTGCACCCGGCCCTGCAGACGGGTGTTGTCGCCCATCATGCGAATGTCCACGGCCTGGCCGACGTGAATCACGCCCAGTTTGGTTTCCTCGAAATAGCCATCGATATGAAACGAGGTGCCATCCACCACGGCCAGCACGGCGCGGCCTGCGGTGACGAACTCGCGCGGGCGTGGCGCGCGGTCGTTGATGAAGCCGTCCACCGGGCTGCGGATCACCGAGCGATCGAGGTTCAGTTGCGCGGCATCCACGGCGACCTGGGCTTCGGACAACGCAGCTAGGGCACGCAATTGCCGCGACTGGCTCTCTTCGAGCTGCTCGCGGGCGACCAGGTTGCCCAGGCCACGGTTGCGCCGCAGTTCACGCTCGGCCTGGGCCAGGGTTTCCTTGCGCTCGGCCATGCTCGCCTGGGCCTGACGCAGGGCCAGGCGGAAGCGATCCTGATCGATGGTGAACAGCACGTCCCCGGCCTTGATCGGCTGGTTGTCGTGCACGTTGACGTGTTCGATCAGGCCGGACACATCCGGCGCGATCTGGATGATGTCGGCGCGCACATGACCGTCACGGGTCCAGGGCGCATACATGTAGTACATGACCATGCGCCAGACGATGAACGCCGCCAGGCACACGAACAGCAGGGTCAAGACCAGGCGGCCAAAGGTAAGGATCGGTTTTTTCATAGCATCAGGCTTCGACAGAGAGCGTCCACCGCGCCGAGCAGCACAGCGTAGAGAGCGACGTTGAAAAGAGCCCGGTGCCAGACCAGGCGGTAGAAATGCAGGCGGTTGAGCACGCCATGCAGCAACAGAAACAGGCCGTAGGTGAACACCATCATCACCAGCACGGTGGGCAGGAAGATCCCGCTGATATCCAGTTCACCAATCACAGCGGTGCTCCATCGATGCCATGCGGCAGTTGTTCGGCGGCCTCGCCTGCCTCGGTGACCACTTCGGCACCCGGCAGCAATGCCAGGCGCAGGCCGCTCAAGGCATGCAGCAGATGCTCGCGCGCCTCTTCGGTCTCGCCCATGGCCTGCACCGTCAAGCCACGGCGCGCGCGGTCCATGGTCATGAGCAGACCCATCGGGGCGGGCAGGCGTTCACCGGCTTTGCGACAGGCCTGGAAATACCCGCCCACCTCTTCGATCACCTGATGCAACAACGGCTGTACGGCAGCCGGCACACGCGGGCTGTAGGCCTGCATGTCGAGCAGGTTCAGCGCCACGCGGACATCGCGCAGTGCCGCGCTGGTGTCCTGGCCGGTCATGGTCAGGCGCGGCAGGTGCTGCATCAGCCGGTCGAGCATCTGCACGCCCATCGCGCGCTGTTCGGCCAGGCTTGCCGGACGGGTGATGTGCACCACATCACGCCAGCTGAACCGGGTCAGGCGCTTGGCCGCCAGCTCCACGCCGAAGGGCCGCACCACCAGGGTCCAGACGAAGGCGAACAACAGCCCCACTGGACCGGCCAGGTTGCTGTTGGCGAAATTCATGAAGTCCGCGTCGTAGGCGCCCTGAATGCTGATGAAGGACGAGGTGTTGACGATGGTCAGCAGGGTGCCAAGGAAAAACCGCGGCTGCACGGTCAAGGTACCGACGACGATGAAGGGCACCGAGAAGGCCAGCACCAGCATCGGAAAGTCATGCAGGTTGGGCAGCACCAGGAACAGGTAGAGGCTGGCGAACACCACGGACATCACGGTCCAGAAGAAGAACCGGTAGATCTGCGGTGCGGGGTCGTCCATGGCGGCGAAGAAACTGCAAGCCACGGCGGCCAGGATCACTGCACTGGCGCCGTCGGTCCAGCCCAGCAGAATCCACAACACCGATGCGACGATGATCGCGGTGACCGTGGAGAACACCGAATACAGCATCAGCCCGCGGTCCAGAAACGGCTTGAGTCGTCCCAGCCGCCAGTGCCGGTAGACTGCTCGCCACGGCAGGCGGCTGTCGGTCTTGATCGCCAGTTCCAGGCTGCGCAGGTCCTGCCACAGGTCGATCCATTCGCCCAACCGGT
This sequence comes from Pseudomonas sp. UBA6276, assembly GCF_002438365.1. Taxonomy (NCBI): domain Bacteria; kingdom Pseudomonadati; phylum Pseudomonadota; class Gammaproteobacteria; order Pseudomonadales; family Pseudomonadaceae; genus Pseudomonas; species Pseudomonas sp. UBA6276. The sequence continues at coordinate 7,646 of NZ_DJUS01000035.1, read as the reverse complement.
ACACCGCATTGGAAAACATCAGCTCGCGGCGGTCATCCAATTGCTCAGGGGTTGGCCGCAGGGCGTGCAGCTCGTCGCGCAGGGCCTGCCAGCGGGCCTGATCGGGGTCGTCCACGCTGTCCTTGAGCCATTGCCGGGCCGATGCCATGACCGGCGCCAGGCGCTCTACCAATTCGGGGGTACGGCGCTCGATGGCGAACAGCGCGTCATCCAGCGCATCGATAACCGGCAGCAGATGGATCATGCGCCCGCGCAGCTCCCTGGCATTGCGCACCAGCTGCGGCCGCGCCCCTTCGTGGGGAAGCTGGCCGATCATCATTTCCAGCGAGTTGAACGTACCGACCATAGCCGAGCGCAATGGGCCGACGTCCTCGCCTTTGACGTCCCGCGCCAAGAAGTGATCGCTGTAGCCGGCGGCATCGTCGAACCACTTGCCAGCGGCACCGACGAACACTGGCGTGAGCCGGCGCGGCCAGAACATCGCGCCCACCACGGCGGCGCAGACGATGCCCAGGCAGATCTCCTGAAAGCGCGAGCTGGCGATGTCGAACACCGCCGTGGGATTGTCCACCACCGGCAGGGCGATCAACGGCAAGGTGTAACCCGACAGCATGAAGGCGTAGCTGTTGGCAGTGCGCAGGTGCAACGACAGGTACAACAGCGTGCCGGTCCACAGGGCAATCACCGTGGCCAGCAGAAACGGCGTCTGCACGAACAGCGGCACGAACAGCACCGCCGCCGCAGCGCCGGTGAACGTCCCCACCGCACGGTACACCGCTTTGGAACTGGTGGGCCCGACGAAAGGGCTGGAAACGATGTAGACGGTCGCCATCGCCCAATACGGGCGCGGCATCTGCAGGATCATGGCGATGTACAGGGCAATCATCGAGGCGGCGAAGGTTCGCACGCCGTAGAACCAATCCCGGGCCGGTGGCACATCGCTGAAGAAACCTTTCATGGATAACCACCGGGCGTGCCCTGTCCCGCTTCCTCGAAGGCACGCACCACGCGCAGTGCCGCTTCCAGGTCCGCTGGGGCGATGTCCTTGAGCACTTCACGGCGCAAGCGCACCAACTCGCCTTCGATGGACTCGGCCAGGTCGCGGCCACTGGGCGTCAGGCTCAAGGCCTTGGCGCGGCGGTCGGTGGGGTCTTCGGTGCGAACCACGTAGCCGGCCGTGCACAGTTGGTCGAGCAGGCGAACCAGTGAGGGGCTTTCCAGGCCAGCGGCCTGCGCCACCGTGACTTGGCGGACACCGTCGCCCAGGCGCACGATCAGTAACAAAGGCACGGCGCAGGCTTCGGACACACCATAGTTAGCCAGGGTGGCCTGACAGATTCGCCGCCAGTGGCGCGAGGCAACCACCATGCCGCTGCTGATGTTCAGCTGGAGCTTGTCGATATTCATCGGGAAGGTGCGAATATTCATAGTTTGCTAACTATCTATATTCGCGGAACGGAAACATTTCGTCAAGAATGCCCGACCGAATGTAATCCTTGGTAGGAGCGGTCATCGGCCGCGAAGAACACGCCGCAGGGTGTCAGACACACCCCACAAACCCTTCGCGGCCGCAGACCGCTCCTACAGTGGAACGTGAGCGGCCGCTAACGAGTGAATCCTTACCGCTCGTGCAATGCCTCGGCACGGGACTTGATGATCGGCTTGAGCAGGTAGCTCAGCACGCTCTTCTTGCCGGTGATGATGTCCACCGAAGCCACCATCCCGGGAATGATCAGCAACGGTTTTTCATCGGAGCCCAGATGACTCTTGTTGGTCCGCAGCTTGATCAGATAGAAGGTGTTCTTCTTCTCTTCATCCTGCACCGTGTCGGCGCCGATCTGTTCCAGGGTGCCTTCCAGACCGCCGTAGATGGTGTAGTCATAGGCCGTGAACTTGATCATCGCCTTCTGCCCCGGATGCAGGAACGCGATGTCCTGCGGACGAATCCGCGCCTCCACCAGCAGGCTGTCATCCAAAGGCACGATCTCGGCCATGTCGCTACCCGGCTGGATCACCCCACCGACCGTGTTGACCAGCACCTGCTTGACGATCCCGCGCACTGGCGAGGTCACCATGGTACGGCTCACCCGATCTTCCAGTCCCTTGGCCGTGGCCTGGGTCTTGGCCAGATCGGTGCGCGCCTCGTTCAACTGGGTCAGCGCTTCACTGCGGAACTTGCCGCGGGTCTCGTCGATCTTGCGCTGTACCTCGCCAATCGCCGCCTGCGCACGCGGCACCGCCAGCGTGGTGCCGTCGAGCATGCCGCGGGTTTCCACTTCCGAACGGCGCAGACGCAGCACTTCGACGGGCGATATTGCGCCCCTGGCCACCAGCGGTTCCGACATGCTGATCTCCTGGCGCAGCAGGTTCAGGCTGTTGCGGTACTGCTCGGCCTTGGAGGTGAACTCACGCAGCTCCTGCTGACGCTGCACCAACTGCTGCTGCAGGCCGCCGACTTCATCGGCCAACTGCTGGCGACGGCTCATGTACAGCGACTCTTCGTTGGCCGCCTGGCTGGGCACTGACTTGCGCGCCTGGGCAGTGATGTTCAGCGGCCGGTTTTCCACCTCGGCACTCAGACGCTCCACGCGCAGCTCCATGGCCACACGGTCGGCTTCGGTTTCGCCGACGTTGGAAGCGAAGCGCGTGTCGTCCAGGCGAATCAGCGGGGCGCCCGCCTCGACGATCTGCCCTTCCTTGACGTAGATCTGGGCGACGATACCGCCCTCCAGGTTCTGGATTTTCTGGATGCGTGAAGAAGGAATCGCCTTGCCGTCGCCCTTGGTCACCTCGTCGATCACCGCAAAGTGCGCCCAGGCGAGCAGAAACACGAAGAACGCGATCACGCCCCAGATGGTCAGGCGCACGATGCGCGGCGCATCGTCGATCAGCGCCTTTTCGACCTCGGGCAAGGGCTGGCCATCCAGCGAATCGGAGCCCTTGAAGTAGCGCACCAGGGAGTTCTTGAAGCCGCCGGAGGAGGATTTAAGCAACACTGATCTGCCCCTTCTTCAACGCTTCCATGACGGCAGCCTTCGGCCCATCCGCCAGAATCTGCCCGCGGTCGATCACCAGCAGGCGGTCGACCAGGCTCAGCAACGACGCACGGTGGGTAACCAGAATCACGGTCTTGTTCTCGATGACGGCTTGCAGGCGCGCTTTCAGGCGCTCCTCGCCAGTGTTGTCCATGGCGCTGGTGGGTTCGTCCAGCAAGAGAATCGGCGGGTTGAGCAGCAGCGCCCGCGCCAGCGCCACGTTCTGCCGCTGACCGCCGGAGAGATTCTGCCCGCGCTCGCCGACCTGTAGTTCATAGCCCTGCGGATGCAGGCGGGCGAACTCGTGCACACCGGCCAGTTCGGCGGCCTGCAGGACCATTTCGTCATCGACGTAGCGGGCGCCCGACACCAGGTTGTCACGCAAGGTACCGGCCAGCAGCTGGATGTCCTGCGGTACGTAGCCGATGTTATGGCGCAGCTCGCTGACATCGATCTGGCGAATGTCCACGCCATCGACCAGCAGCGAGCCGGCGTCAGGCTGGTACAGCCCTACCAGCAGCTTGGCCAGCGAGCTCTTGCCCGAGCCACTGCGGCCAATGATGCCGATCTTCTCGCCGGGGCGCACGGTCAGGTTGATGCCGTGCAGCGCCTGGTTCTGCTGGTTCGGGTAGGTGAAGTCGACGTTGCGAAACTCCATGGCCCCCTGCAGCACCTGACGGCTCATCGGGCGCTCGTCGAAGTTGCGCTCCTGAGGCAGCTCCATCATCTGATCGACCGACACCATGGTGACCTTGGCCTGCTGGTAACGGGTCAGCAGACCGGACAGTTGCGCCAGCGGCGCCAGCGCGCGGCCACTCAACATGTAGCAGGCCACCAGGCCGCCCATGCTCAGGTTGCCTTCGATGATCTGGTAGACACCGAAGATGATGATCGCCACACCGGCCAGTTGCTGAATCAGCAAGGTGATGTTCATGGCCAGGCTGGACAGGGTCTTGACCCGCAATTCCAGGCGGCTGAGCGTACCAATGGTTTGTTCCCACTGGTACTGGCGCTCGCTTTCGGCGTTGTTGACCTTGACCGCATCGAGGCCACCCAGGGTCTCGATCAAGCTCGACTGGCGCTCGGCGGCCAGCGCCATGGTGCGCTCCAGGGTCTTGGTCAGGGGCTTTTGCAGAAAATGCCCGATGCCCAGCGCCAGCGGGAACGCGATGATCGGAATCCAGACCAGATGCCCACCCAGCAAGGCGATGACCAGCAGGATGAGGATGGTGAACGGCAGGTCGATCAGGCTGGTCAGGGTCAGCGACGTGAGGAAGTCGCGCATGCCCTGGAATTCATGGATGTTCTGGGCGTAGCTGCCCACGCGCGCCGGACGGTTTTTCATCGACATGCCGACGATGCGCTCGAACAGCGTGGCCGAGATGATCAGGTCGGTCTTCTTGCCGGCCAGGTCCAGGCACAGGCTGCGCAGCCCCTTGAGCAGCAGGTCGAACAGGTAGGCACCGCAGATGCCCACCGCCAGCACCCACAGGGTCGCGGTGGCCTGGTTGGGCACGACGCGGTCATAGACGTTCATCACGAACAGGGGCGCGGCCAGGGCGATGATATTGATCACCAGGCTGGCGGCGATGGCGTCGGCATACAGCCAGCGCGAGCGCTTGAGGGTGTCGCGGAACCAGGAATGGGCACGCGGGATCAGCGAGCCATTGGTGACGTCGAACTTGTGCTGCGGCTGGGCGAAAAACACCCGGCCGGTGAAATCCTGGACCAGCGTTTCGCGCGCCACGCGCACTTCACCGCCATCGCTTTCGCTGAGCAGCAACCGCGCGGTATCGCCTTCCCAGCCCAACAGCACGGCGCAGCGCGCGTCCTTGAGCATCAGCATGGCCGGCAGCGCTATGGACGGAATCTGGTCCAGCTTGCGTTGCAGCACACGGCCTTGCAGCCCGGCGCGTGCAGCGGCGCGCGGCAGCAGGTCAGCGGTCAGACGCTGCGAGGGCAACGGCAGGCCGGTGGTCAGCATGGCCCGGCTGGCGGGCTTGTGATGCAGCGAGCACAGGGTCAGCAGGCCGTCGAGCAACGGATCATCGTGCTGGCTGCGTGGGTCCTGGCTGAGTAGTACCGAACTTAATTCCGAATCCACGCTGACACTCTCTTATCGCTCATTGAACACCTCGACCCTATCAGGATCAGTTCATCCCGCCTGGTCTGGCAGCGGTTTGGGTTGCATTTGCACAAGGGATGCCAGCGTACACGCTGGTCGCTGGCTTCGCATGAGCTCGTTTGGCAAACGGATGCACGGCGAGTCGGGCAACCTCGATAGCCATGGGGGGTGTTTCATCGCTGATTCAATCCGACCGGGGTGAGCAATCGTTTCGCCAATCAACAGTCAGTGGCGATTTGGCACCCGTGCCCCGGTGAAAAAATTTCTTCAATCAACACAAGGAGTTAGCCTTTATAACTTGCACACCAACAATTTCGAACTTTCCGTTGTGATGTTTGTCCATCCACCCATGTTGTGTGACTGACATATAACGGTAAGCCTGAACTCGCCATTTTCGCACCGGCGACTCGCACGCCAAGCCCCAGGCCATTTACCGTTCATCCACGCTCCACGTACTGTGCAGCCCGCGCCTGGCAGGCTTTGTGCTACATCCGGCTTTCTTGCGACGCATCCATGGCGAGCCTTCCTGACGACATCTCCTGGATATTCCAGAAGCGACTTTTTTTGTCACATCAACCGGCGAAAAATGTCAGTCGTTGTCGTCTTGACGTCAATGAACTCACGCTGTTGAAGCGTTTTGCATACCTAAGAAATATCAATGTGACATTACACAATGGATTGTTTAGGATGGCGCCAAATAGGTCAATACATTGTCATAAAGTTCATTTTAGCGGATTTAAGACAATAGTTTGACGTCAATATTACAACATACAATACGTACCGAATGCCCGTCGCCTTCACTGACGATGTTCAGGCACCGTACCAAACGAATCGTCACCCCGGAGAGTCACCCACATGAGCAGTGTTGTTGCCATCGTCAAAAGCATTGTTGGCCAAGTATTCGCAGTGTCCCCCGAGGGGATTCGCCGAGTGCTTATCGAAGGGGATCGGCTGTTCGCCGGGGAGCAGGTCGTTACGGGTGAAGCCGGTGCGGTCACGTTGGCGCTGGCCGATGGCCGCACCATCGACCTGGGACGCGACACTCAATGGAGTGCCAACACGCCCGACTCAATCGCCGATCTGAGCGCTGCCACGGCTCAGGCGGCCCCTTCGGTAGAAGAGTTGCAGCAGGCCATCGCGGCCGGCGCCGACCCTACCCAGGATCTGGAAGCCACGGCCGCAGGCCCGGGCGCGAACGACACAGGCGGTGAAGGCGGCGGTAGCCACAGCTTCGTACTGCTCAGCGAAACCGCAGGCGAAGTCGATCCCACCGTGGGCTACCCCACCGAAGGTCCGAACGCGGGTGCAGCGCAAAATACGCGCGAGATCGAAGGCGATACCAACCCGATCAACGCCGACACCGGTAACGACCCGGCCGTCCAGCGCACGGCCACACTGACCGTGACGGCAACGACCGCCATCACCGAAGCCGGCGGCGTGATCACCTACACCGCCACCGTGACCCAGGCACCTTCTGCCGACCTGACCGTCAACCTGTCCAATGGCCAATCGGTGCTCATTCCCGCCGGCCAGACCACAGGCGCCGTCAACGTCACCGTGCCGGACACCAACACGCCTTACATCGATCCGTCGCAGATCTCCGTAACCGTCACCGGCACCACCGGCGGTGGCGACCTGGCGGTCACCACCGATCCGACCCCGGCCGTCACCCGTGTCGACGACACAATCGACGTCACCACCGTGACCCTGACCGTGGGCAACAACCCCGTCACCGAAGGCACGACGATCACTTACACCGCCGTGCTCACCAATCCGGCGCAGACGCCGGTAACCGTGACCCTGTCAAACGGCTCCACCATTACCATCGCGGCTGGTCAGTCGTCGGGGTCGATCGACGTGGCCGCACCGGCCAACGACGTCTACAACAACCCGACTACCCTCAACACCACCATCACCGGCGCTACCGGTGGCAATTTCGAAAGCCTGGTGCCAAGCACAACGCCTGCGGTGGTCAACATCGTCGACTCGATCGACACGACGACCGTCGTGCTCACCGCGACCACGCCGGCCGGCGGCGCCGTCGAAAACGGCACCATCGTCTACACCGCTACCATTGGCGCACCTGTCACGGGTTCGCCAGTGGTTGTGACCCTGTCGAACAACCAAACCATCACCATCGGTGTAGGCGAAACCAGCGGCTCGGTTTCCTTCCCTCTGGGCAATGACGTCTACAACGGCGCCGCCACCGTCAGCACCGCGATCACCGNNGCGGCAACTACGAGCAGCTGACGCCGAACACCACACCGGTTGTGACGCCGGTTGGCGATAGCGTTGATGTCACCAACGTCGTACTGACCGCTACCGTTCCAGCGGGCGGCGCTGTCGAGAATGGCACTATCGTTTACACCGCTACGGTAGGCGCGCCTGTCACCGGTTCCCCGGTTGTCGTGACTTTGTCGAACAACCAAACCATCACCATCGCGGTCGGGGAAACCAGCGGTACCGTTTCCTACACCCTGCCCACT
>NZ_DJUS01000074.1:309-26607 GCF_002438365.1 Pseudomonas sp. UBA6276 | reverse complement strand
CAGCGCCTGCTCGGCCGATTCGGGCCAACCGCCGTTGTCGATGAACTGGGTGAGCCACTGGGTCAGGTCGTCGGCGTTGTCCGGGTCGACACTCATGCGCGCAGCGTTGCCGTTCAAGGTGTGACCCAGCTCGGTAGCGCTGTAGGCCTCGCCACGTCCCAACTCGGGACGTGGTTCGATGATGACAATGCGCTGCCCGCGCGGCTGCCTGAGCAACTGCACGGCCAGCAGGGTGCCGCTCAAGCCGCCTCCGATGATCACTACGTCGGCGAATCGGGATACAACGTTGATCATGTCTGACTTCTCGAAAACGATTTCTTCGATCATACGTCATGCAGTGCGCCGGGCCGTGGCGCTGCCGTCACGACAGCCTTCCATCCTGTCAGATCGAGGTCCTGTATGGCAGCGGGTTTGGCGAAGTAATAACCCTGTGCCTGGGATGCACCCATCTCGCGCAGCAGTTGCAAGGTGGCCAGGTCCTCTACCCCTTCGGCCACCACGGTCAAACCCAGCGACTCGGCCATGCGCACGATGGCACGGACGATGGCCCGACTGCGCGGACTGCCGGTCAACTCGAGAATGAACGACTTGTCGATCTTCAAGCCATTGAACTGGTACTGATGCACGTAGCTGAGCGAAGAGAAACCGGCACCGAAGTCGTCCAGCACCACGCTCATGCCGTGCTCGGCCAACTGCTGCATGGTGCGCTGGGCCATGGCCGGCTCGGCCACCAGCGCACCCTCGGTCAATTCCAGGCAGATCCGTGAAGCGTCCACCTGATGGCGTGCCAGTACCGCGAGCACTTCATCGGCAAAGCCGCTGCGAGTGATGCTGTAGCTGGAACAGTTCACATGCACCGGCGGCCAGTGGGCGTGAGCGGGCTCGGCAAGAATCTGCGCCACACGGGTGAGCATGTACAGGTCGAGACGACCGATCAGCCGCAGACCCTCGAGCGCCGGCAGAAAGTGTCCTGGCGCGATGATGCGTCCGTCCGGCTGATGCCAGCGGATCAATGCCTCCAGCGCCTGCACCTCACCGGTCTGGACATCGACGATCGGCTGAAAATACGGCAGCAGCTCGTCGCTGCGCTTGAGCGCATTGCGCAGCGCGCCCTCCTGTTCGACCTGATCGGACACTTCACGGCGCAGGGCCTGGTTGAACACCGCGTAGCTGTCACGACCGGCACTCTTGACCCGGTACATGGCCTTGTCGGCATCGCGCAGCAGGTCGGCGGGTTCGCTGTGGAATTGACGGTCGGCGCCGACGATGCCGATGCTGCACGAGGAAAACACTTCATGGCCATTGATGAAGAACGGGCGGTCGAAGGCCACCAGAATGCGTTCGGCGATCTCCACGGCCTCCTCCAGGCTCGAGTTCGGTGCCAGCACGGCGAACTCATCGCCGCCCAGGCGGGCCAGCAGGTCATCCTCGCGCAGGCAACTGCGCAGGCGGGCCCCTGCCTCCAAGAGCAACTGGTCGCCGAAATGATGGCCAAAGCTGTCATTGACCATTTTGAAACGGTCAAGATCGATGAACATCACCACCAGCTCACGGTCATTGGCGCAGTACTCGTGCCAGGCCTGTGCCAGACGTTGTTGCAGATGGATGCGATTGGGCAGCGCAGTCAGGGCGTCGTGGGCGTTTTCATACTGCAACTTGGCGTTGGCGTGGTCGAGCTCGCGGGTTCGACTCTGGACGCGGGCTTCCAGGCGCAGGTTGGCCTCATAGATGGCTTCGGCCGCGCTGCGCCGGGACAGCGCGGTATCGATGTGGCGCGAGACGAACGTCAGCAGGTCCTGATCGCGCAGGGTGTAGTGCACGTCGCTGGCGTAGCTCTGCACCACCAGCACGCCGCGCACACGGTCGTCGTCGAACAGCGGAACGCCCAGCCAGGATTGCGAGCGGATCGGCTCGCGGGTGTCGTCGACTTCGCCCTGGATCATCAAGCGGGTGGCGGCATCGAAGTCGATCAGGCAGGCGCAGCGTTGACGAATCACATACTCGGTCAATCCGCGCCTGCCACGGCGCGGCTGCGGTCGCCCGGTGAGTTGTTCGTCGACGTAATAGGGAAAGCTCACTTCACCACTTTCGCCGTCGAAGATGGCGATGTAGAAATTACGTGCATACAGCAGGTCGCCGACGATTACGTGGAGGCTGTGATAGAGGCCATCGAGTTCGCCGGGCTTGCTCGACAACTCGGCGATCTGGAACAGCGCCACCTGCAAATGCTCCGCACGTTTGCGCTCGGAGACTTCCAGGCGCAGCGCCGCGTTGAGCTGGGACAGCTCCTGGGTACGGCGCGACACCGTTTCTTCCAGGTCGGCACGATGCAGGATACGGTCAAGCGCCATGGCCACATGCCGGGCCACGACCAGAAACAAGGCGCGGTCTTCGGCACTGTATGCACGTTCGACGTCGTAGACCTGCATGGCGATCATGCCGAACACTTCGTCACGGGCATTCTTGAGCGGCGAGCCCATCCAGAACTCGGGAATATGCCCGACACAGTGGAATCGTCCCTGACGCCCGGCCAGGGCAATGCCCTTGGCGTCGATCAACAGTGGCTGGCCGCTGGTCAACACCTGGCCGGTCAACGACAGGTGGTCGGGAATGAGGTACTCGTAGTTCTCTGCTTCGAGCGCCTCGACATCGATCACATCGACGTAATAAGGGTAGGTGATCTTGCCGCTTTGCTCATCGTAAAGCGCCAGGTAGAAGTTTTCCGCATCGATCAAGGTGGCCAGCAGCTTGTGCACACCTACCAGGAAGATCCCACGGTCACGGGTGGAGCTGGCCAGGTAGGTGATTTCGTAAAGCACGCGCTGGGTGATCTGCGCCCGGGCGAGGGCATCGGTCTGGACCTGCCGGCCAATGGCGGCGGCCAGGTCGGCCAACGCGCCGTCATGAGGAATATGCAACGGCGCCATCAGCCAGCCGAGCACCGCCTCGCCCTGCCCGGTTGGCCACAGCTGCAGCCCGCAGCTGTCGCAGAAACGCTGCAGCTCGTGGTTGGCCAGGACCAGCGGCCAATGGCGCTGCGGGTCACCCTGACCTTCCAGGTGCAGCTGTTCACCGGCCCGGTACCAGGCCCACGCGGTGCTGTGGGACCAGTCACGGGCCTGCTGCAGAATCGCTTCGAGCGAAGCGGCATCGAGCATGGACGTGGAGCCTTTGCCGAACTTGGCAAAGGTCGGGGGATCGGAACTCATAGACGCTCCATGCCTGAAAACCAACGGTCTACATCTTCGAGCCTATGGCCATCTAATGGCAAGCCCCGCGAGCGACCCTAGGCCCGAGTGACGCTTTCGATGTGCCTGGCGGCCTGGATGTCATGCATGAATCGCTCCGCCGGCAGCGGGTGTCCGAGCAGGTAGCCTTGAAGGGAATCACACCCCAGCTGGGTCAGGAACAATTGCTGGTTACTGGTCTCCACGCCCTCGGCGACGATACGCAGGCCCAGCGCCTGACCCAGCGCCACGATTGCCGAGACGATCGCAGCGTCATCACCGTCCTGCTCCAGGTCGCGAACGAAGCCGCGATCGATCTTCAGCTCGTTGGCAGGCAGGCGCTTGAGGTACATGAGGCTGGAATAGCCTGTACCGAAATCGTCGATGGACAGATCGACGCCCATGTCCGACAGCTGCTGCAGCACCGTCATGCTGGCATCGGCGTCACTCATGGCGGTGCTCTCGGTGATTTCCAGAGTCAGATTGGCAGCTGCCAGCCCGTGCCGCGCCAGTGTGACGGCAACGCTGCGCACCAGTCCGGCGTGGCCGAACTGCAGGGCCGACAGGTTGACCGCGACACGCCAGTCATGGAAGCCCAGCTCGACCCACTCGCGCATCTGCCGACAGGCCTCGTCAAGCACCCAGTGGCCGATGTCGATGATCAACCCAGTGGTCTCCGCCAGGTCGATGAACGCCGCAGGCGCCAGCAGGCCCATGCGTGGGTGTTCCCAGCGCAACAGCGCTTCGGCACCGACCGGTTTGCCGCTGCGGGCATCGAACTTGGGCTGGTAGAACAGCCGCAACTGACGCTCGGCCACCGCCAGACGCAACTCCTGCAGCAGCTGCAAGCGCTTGCGGGCATCGGTGTTCATCGAGTTTTCGAAAAAGCTGTAGCCGTTCTTGCCAATGCTCTTGGCGTGGTACATGGCCGCATCGGCATTCATCAGCAGCTCGTTCTGGTCGATGCCGTTGCCGGGGTACAGCGCGATACCGATGCTGGCGGAAATATGCAGGCTGTGTCCGGCGACTTCGAACGTCTGGCCGATCAGGTGAACCTGGCGCGCGGCGATACCCTTGGCATAGGCCGCTGCTTCAAGGCTTACCAGCAGGACGAACTCGTCGCCACCGATGCGCGCCAGGGTGTCCTGGCCGTGCAGGCTGGTGCGCAGGCGCGAGGCGACGGCGCGCAGCAGCTGGTCGCCCATGTGATGGCCGAAGGCGTCGTTGACCGGCTTGAAACCATCCAGATCGATGAACATCACCGCAAGACAGCCGCCGACCGCATCGATCTGGCTGATCGCCTGGCCGATGCGGTCGGCCAGGAGAATACGGTTGGGCAACCCGGTCAGGTTGTCGTGCAGGGCCAGTTGGGTCAGTTCCTGGTTGGCCAGGGTCAAGGAATTGGCCAGCGCCGCAGTGCGCGACTCCAGGCGCGCATCGAGCACCGACGTCAGCAAGGTCATGCCCAGCACCGCCAGGGTCGTGACCAGCACCAGGTAATCGAGGCCATCCCCGGTAAGGCCGTCGAGGGCGCCACCACACACGCTGCCCTCGGGAAATTTGGCCGCGGCCATGCCGGTGTAGTGCATGCCGACGATGGCCAGGCCCATCAGCACCGACGCGCCGGCTCGGGCCAGTCGCACGTTCGGCCGGTTGCGCCGCAGGCGGAAGGCGATCCACAGCGCTGCGCCGGAAGCGCCCGCGGCGATGGCCAGAGAGGCGACGAACAGCACGGGGTCGTAGACGATGCCAGGCTGCATCTCCAACGCCGCCATGCCGGTGTAGTGCATGCTGCCGATGCCTGCGCCCATGATCAGCGCGCCGCCGACCAATTGTGGCCAGGGCAGCAGCGGCTGGCTGACCAGCCACAGGGCAAACCCTGAGCTCAGGACAGCGATGAGCAGCGACGCGGCGGTCAGGCCGAGGTCGTAGCCCAGTTGGATAGGTAATTCGAAGGCGAGCATGCCGATGAAGTGCATCGACCACACGCCGATACCCAACGCCAGCGCACCGCCGCTCATCCACAGATAGATCGCCCGACCCTGCGCCGTGGCGATGCGCCCGACCAGATCGAGTGCGGTATAGGACGCCAGGATGGCGACACACAGCGATACGGCCACGAGGGCGGAGGAATAGGTACCAATCAGCATCGATATCTTGACCAGGGCGTGCGGGGTTTCAGAGGTGGTACGAAACGCGGTTGCCGACGCCGCTGGCCTATTGTGCCGGTTCCTGCCAGCCGCCGCCCAGCGCCGCGATCAACTGCACGCTGGCGACCAGCCGACTCTGCATCAGGGTCAGCACGCTGCGCTCGTTGCTCAACGCCGTTGCCTGTACGTTGACCACGTCAAGATAGCCAATAAGCCCGGCCTTGTATTGGTTTGATGTGAGGCGCAACGACTCGCGGGCCGCCTGCAACGCCTCGTTGCGCACCGACGCCTCCTCGTCGAACACCTTCAACTGGCTCATGTAGTCTTCGACTTCCCGGAACCCGTCGAGCACGGTCTGACGATACTGCGCGACGGTCTGGTCGTAGGCCGCTTCGCTGCGGTCCACTTCCGCCGCACGCTGGCCGCCATCGAACAGGGTCATCGCCAGTTGCGGGCCGACCGACCAGAAACGGTTGGGCAGCGAGATCCAGTTGCTGAAGCTGCTGCTGCTGTAACCGCCGGAGAGGCTCAAGGTCAGATCAGGAAAGTAGGCGGTCTTGGCCACGCCGATTTCGGCATTGGCCGCCATCACCGAGCGCTCGGCGGCGGCAATGTCGGGACGTCGCTCGAGCAGCTGCGAGGGGACGGCCAGAGGGATCGCCGGCAACGCCGGGATCTCGGTGCTTGCAGCCAGGCTGAATTCGGCCGGTGCCATGCCGATGAGCACGGCAATGGCGTTTTCCAGCTGGGCTCGCTGCCAGGCCAGATCGATCAGGTCGGCCTGGGTGCTCTTGAGCTGGGTCTGTGCCAGGAACACCGCATCCTTGCCGGAAATCCCCGCCCGGTACTGGTTCTGAGTCAGGTCGAGCGAGCGCTGATAGGCTTGCACCGTGGCTTCGAGCAGGCGCTTCTGCTCGTCGATGACCCGCAATTGCAGGTAGTTCTGCACCAGCTCCGACTGCAGGCTCAGGCGCATCGCGGCCAGATCCGCAAGGCTGGCCTGAGCACTGGCCCGATCGGCCTCCAGCCCGCGGCGCAGCTTGCCCCAGATGTCGGCTTCCCAGCTCACGCCCAGCTGCGTGTTGTAGGTATCGCGAATGCCGCTGCTCGATTGGCTCAGGCTCGAACCGCTGCTGCCGGTCCCCTGGCTGGAGCGGGTCTTGCCCGCGCTCAGATCGACGGTAGGAAACAGCGCGCCGCGGGTGCTGCGGACCAGCGCCTGGGCCTGCCGGTATTGCGCCTCGTACTGGGCGACCGTCTGGTTGGAGCGGTTGAGCCTGAGCACCAGGGCATCGAGCTGGCGGTCACCATAGAGCTCCCACCAGGCGCCGCGCGCCATGGCATCGCTGGGGTTGGCCTGACGCCAGCCATCGGCCTGCTTGAATTGCACCGGCGTGGCGATCGTCGGGCGTTGGTAGTCCGGGCCCAGGGTGCAGGCGCCCAGCATCAGGCTGCACAGTGCCACACTGGCCAGGCGCGAGACGCGCGGAAAAACGGAATCGGTCATAGCGGAGTGTCCAGAGCGGCATCGGTACGCACGCCGCGCCGCTTGTTGAAGCGGTGGCGCAGGCGGTCCAGATAGAGGTAGACCACCGGAGTGGTATAGAGCGTGAGGATCTGGCTGAACACCAGGCCACCGATGATGGTCAGGCCCAGCGGACGGCGCATCTCGGCGCCTGCGGCGGTGCTGAACATCAACGGCAGCGCGCCGAGAATGGCCGCCATGGTGGTCATCAGGATGGGCCGCAGGCGCAGCAGGCAGGCCTGGCGAATGGATTCGGCCGGGCCCAGCCCTTCATTGCGTTCGAGTTGCAGCGCCAGGTCGATCATCATGATCGCGTTCTTTTTCACCACGCCAATCAGCAGAAACAGGCCCAGCAGCGAGATCAGGCTGAACTGGCCACCGGTCAGGTAGATGCTCAGCAAGGCCCCTACCCCGGCCGATGGCAAGGTCGAGAGAATGGTCAGCGGGTGAATGTAGCTTTCATAGAGAATGCCCAGCACCAGATACACCGCCACCAGCGCGCCGAGAATCATGAAAGGCTGGCTTTTCTGCGCGGCCGCGAAGGCATCGCCGGTGCCGGCGACCTTGACGATGATGTCCTCGGGCAGGCCGACCCGCACCAGCGCGCGCTCGATCAGTGGCGTGGCGACGTCCAGGGTCACCCCGCTGACCAGGTCGAAGGAGATGCTCTCCGAGGCGAACTGCCCCTCATGGCTGACGCTGTCGTCGGCCAGGCTGTTCTCGTAGTGGGCGATGCTCGACAGCGGTACGCGCTTGTTGTCGGTGGTGATCACCTGGACCTGCTCCAGGGTGATCGGATCCTGCGCATACCTGGGGTTGGTCTCCATCACCACCTTGTACTGGTTGAGGCTGTCGTAGATGGTGGAAATCTGCCGTTGGCTGTAGGCGTTGTTGAGCACCGAGGTCACGGTGCTCATGTCGATGCCCAGGCGCTTGGCCTTGTCGCGGTCGACGATCAGGGTCACCTGGGCGGCACCGCGGCCTTCGCGGGCATCGATGGCGGTCAGTTCCGGCAGCGCGCGGAAGGCCGCGACGATTTTCGGGTACCAGGTGCGCAGCGCGGACAGATCGCCGCTCTGGATGATGTACGAATACTGCGAGGTGCTCTGCTCCCGGGCCCCGCCGAACTGCAGGTCCTGGTCGGCCATCAGCATCAGGCGGCCGCCGGGTACCTTGGGCATTTCCTTGCGCAGACGCTCGATCACCTGCTGCGCGTTGATCTTGCGTTCTTCGATGGGCTTGAGGCGAACCAGAATGGTCGCGTTGTTGCTGCCGTTGTTGCCACCGATGAAGCCGGCCACGCTGTCGACCGCCGGGTCGGCGAGCAATGCGCGGCGATAGGTTTCCATCTTCGGCTGCATGACCGAGAAAGAAAGACCGTCGTCGCCGCGCACGAAGCCGATCAACTGGCCAGTGTCCTGCTGCGGCATGAAGGTCTTGGGCACCACCACGTAGAGGGCCACGTTGCCGATGATGGTCAGCAGCAAGCTGAGCAGGGTCAGCCTGCGGTGACGCAGAACCCAGCCCAGGCTGCGGTCGTAGGCAGCGACCATGCGCTGGTTGACGCGGTGACTGAAGCGCTGCAGGCGGTTGTCCTTCTCGGTCTCATGCGGCGTCAGCCAGCGCGCGCAGAGCATCGGCGTCAGGGTCAGTGAGACGAACAGGGAAACGACGATGGCCACCGCCAGAGTGATCGAGAATTCGCGGAACAGGCTCTCGATGATCCCGCCGATGAACAGGATCGACAGGAACACCGCCACCAGTGAGACGTTCATCGACAGCAGGGTGAAGCCGACTTCCTGGGTGCCCAGGTAGGCCGCGCGCAATGGCGGCACGCCGTTATCGATGTGTCGGGAAATGTTCTCCAGCACCACGATGGCGTCGTCCACCACCAGCCCGGTTGCCAGGATAAGCGCCATCAACGACAGGTTGTTGAGGGAGAACCCCCACAGGTACATGATCGCGAACGTCCCTACCAGCGACACCGGCACGGCCAGGGTGGGAATCAGCGAGGCGCGGAAATTGCCGAGAAACAGGAACACCACCAGCACCACCAGCACCACGGCGATGAGCAGGGTCATTTCGGCTTCGTGCAGGGTAGCGGTGATCACCGGCGAGCGATCCATGGCGATGTTCAGCTCGACACTGGCCGGCAACAACGCTTCCAGCGCCGGCAGCTGTTCCTTGATCTGGCTGACGGTCTGGATGATGTTGGCCCCGGCCTGGCGGTTGATCACCAGCAGCACAGCCGAATTGTCATTGTAGAACCCGCTGTTGTAGCGGTCCTCGACACCGTCGGTGACCTTGGCCACGTCGCTCAGGCGCAGCACCGACCCGTCCTGATAGCGGATGATCAGCGGCTTGTAGTCGTCGGCCTTGTCCAACTGGTCGTTGGCCTGCACCTGCCACTGGCGCTCGCCGTCCTCGACGAAACCGATCGGGCGCCGCACGTTGGTCCCGTCGATGGTAGTGCGCACGTCATCGAGCGAGACGTTGTACTGGTTGAGCAACTGCGGCTCGAGCTCGATGCGCACCGCCGGCAGCGAGCTGCCGCCGATCTGCACCTCCCCCACTCCAGGCACCTGGGACAGGCTCTGGGACAGGATGGTCGACGCCAGGTCGTACAGCTGACCCTTAGCCAGCACGTCGGAGGTCAGCGACAGGACCATGACCGGTGCCTGGGAAGGGTTGATCTTCTTGTAGGTCGGCATGCTGCGCATGCCACTGGGCAGCAGATTGCGCGACGCGTTGATCGCCGCCTGCACTTCCCGCGCCGCGCCGTTGATGTCACGGTCCAGGTCGAACTGCAGAATGACCCGGGTCGAGCCCTGGCTGGAACGGCTGCTCATGGTGGTCACGCCCGGAATGGCGCCGAACGATCGCTCCAGCGGCGTGGCAACGGTCGAGGCCATGACCTCGGGGCTGGCGCCGGACAGGTTGGCCGACACCACGATCACCGGGAAATCCATGCTGGGCAGCGGCGAGACCGGCAACAGGCTGAAACTGACCCCGCCCAGCAGCATGATCGCCACGCTCATCAGGAAGGTCGCCACCGGGCGACGGATGAAAGGTCCGGAGAGGTTCATGATTCAGCCTGTTCCACGGCGGCTGGTCGTCGCCCCCAGCGTCGACCCAGGCGGTCGAAGTACAGGTAGATCACCGGCGTGGTGAACAGCGTCAACACCTGGCTCACCAACAGCCCGCCGACCATCACCAGGCCCAGCGGCTGGCGCAACTCGGCGCCCGAACCGCTGGCGAGCATCAGCGGGATCGCGCCGAACAGCGCGGCCATGGTGGTCATGAGGATCGGCCGGAAACGCAGGAGCGCCGCCTGGTAGATCGCGGTCTCGGGATCCAGCCCCTGATTGCGTTCGGCCTCCAGGGCGAAGTNNTTCTTCTTGACGATGCCGATCAACAGGATGATGCCGATGATGGCGATCATGCCCAGGTCGTTGCCGCTGATCAGCAGCGCCAGCAAGGCGCCCACCGCCGCCGAGGGCAAGGTCGAGAGAATGGTGATCGGATGGATGTAGCTCTCGTAGAGCACGCCCAGCACGATGTACATGGTTACGATGGCCGCCAGCACCAGCAGCAGGGTGCTCTGCAACGACGCCTGGAAGGCTTCGGCAGCGCCCTGGAACTGGGTCTGCACGCCCAGCGGCATGCCGATGTCGCGCTGCACCTGTTCGATGACGTCGACCGCCTTGCCCAGCGCTATGTCATCGGCGAGGTTGAACGACATCATCACCGCCGGGAACTGACCGATGTGCGCGATGGCCAGCTGGGCCTGGCGCTGTTCGATGTGGGCCAGGCTCGACAGGCGCACCTGGGTGCCACTGGTGGCGGTGGTGTCGCTGTCGGCCGTCTGGTTGGTCGTGCCCGTGCCATTGACGCTGGCCTTGACGTAGATCTGCTCCAACGCCTGCGGCCCGAGGGTGCTGGCGTCGGTGGCCTGCAGCACCACTCGATACTGGCTCGACTGCGTGTAGATGGTCGAAATCTGGCGCTGACCGAAGGCGTCGTACAGCGCGTCGGTGATATCGGCGACATCCACCCCGACCCGCTTGGCCGCATCGCGGTCGATCACCAGGTACACCTGCAGGCCCTTGTCCTGCAGATCGCTGGCTACATCGGTGAGTTCAGGGCGCTGCTTCAGCGCGTCCACCAGACGAGCGCTCCAGGTGGCGAGCAGGTCGGCGTCCGGGGAGGACAGGCTGAACTGGTACTGAGTGCGGCTGACCCGATCCTCGATGGTCAGGTCCTGCACCGGCTGCATGAACAGGCGCACGCCAAGCAGCTTGTCGACCTCGGGCTGCAGTCGCGCGATCACCTGGCTGGCGGTGAGGTCGCGTTCGCTGTGGGGCTTGAGGTTGATCAGCAAGCGTCCACTGTTGAGCGTGGCGTTGTCACCGTCCACGCCGATGTACGAAGACAGGCTGGAGACGGCCGGGTCCTGCAGGATGATCCTGGCCAGGTCCTGCTGTCGCTCGCCCATGGCCTTGAAGGAAATCGACTGCGGCGCCTCCGAGATGCCCTGGATGACGCCGGTGTCCTGCACGGGAAAGAAGCCCTTGGGCACCACCAGGTACAGGAGCACAGTCAGGCCCAGGGTGACGACGGCAACCAGCAGCGTCAGCGGCTGGTGCCGCAGCACCCAACGCAGGCCGCCACCGTAACGAGCGATCAGCCAGTCGATCCAGGCGCCACTGGCCTTGTAGAAGCGGCTCTGCTCTTCTTCCTTGGGCTCGCGCTTGAGCAGGCGTGCGCACATCATCGGGGTCAGCGTCAGCGAGACTACAAGGGAAATGAGGATGGCCACGGCCAGGGTGATGGCGAATTCACGGAACAGGCGGCCAACCACGTCAGCCATGAACAGCAGCGGGATCAGCACCGCAATCAGCGAAAATGTCAGCGACAGCAGGGTGAAGCTGATCTGCCGCGCACCCTTGAGCGCAGCCTGCATCGGTGTCTCGCCTTCCTCGATGTGGCGCGAGATGTTTTCCAGCATCACGATGGCATCGTCGACCACGAAGCCCGTGGCCACGGTCAGGGCCATGAGGGTGAGGTTGTTGATCGAAAACCCGGCCAGGTACATCACGCCGAAGGTGCCTACCAGCGACAACGGCACGGCGATGGAAGGAATCAGGGTCGCGCTGAAGCGGCGCAGGAACAGGAACGTGACCATGACCACGAGGGCAATGGCGATCAGCAGCTCGTGCTGAACGTCGGTTACCGACGCGCGGATGGTCTGGGTGCGGTCGGTCAGCACCGTAACGTCGAGCCCGGCCGGCATGGTGTCGGTGATCGTGGGCAGCAGCGCCTTGATTCGATCGACCACGTCGATGACGTTGGCGCCTGGTTGACGCTGGATGTTGAGCAACACCGCCTGATTCTGGTTGGCCCAGGCAGCCAGCCGTTCGTTTTCGGCGCCGTCGACGATCTGCGCAACGTCACGCAGCCGCAGCGGGCCGCCGTTGTTGTACGCCAGGATCAGGTTGGCGTATTCCTCGGGCGAACGCAGTTGGTCGTTGGCGTCGAGCATCGACACCCGTGTGGGGCCATCGAAATTGCCCTTGGGCTGGTTGACGTTGGACGCGCCGATCAGGGTGCGCACGTCGGACAGGTTCAAGCCATTGGCTGCCAGCGCTTCGGGGTTGACCTTGATCCGGACCGCCTGACGCTGACCACCGGCGATGCTGACCATGCCCACGCCGCTGATCTGCGCGATCTTCTGCGCCATGCGGGTGTCGACCAGGTCGTTGAGCTTGGGCAGCGGCATGGTCTTGGAACTGATGGCGATGGTCAGCACCGGGGTGTCTGCCGGGTTGACCTTGTTGTACACCGGCGGGGCCGGCAAGTCCGAGGGCAGGAGGTTGCTGGCGGCGTTGATCGCCGCCTGCACCTGCTGCTCGGCGACGTCCATGTTGATCTCGAGGCTGAAGCGCAAGGTCAGCACCGACGCGCCGCCCGAGCTGGTCGAGGCCATCTGGGTCAGGCCGGGCATCTGCCCGAACTGGCGTTCAAGCGGCGCGGTGACCGCGCTGGTCATCACCTGCGGGCTGGCGCCGGGGTACAGCGTCATGACGCGAATCGTCGGGTAGTCGACCTGCGGCAGCGCCGACACCGGCAGCAATCGATAGGCGAGCACGCCCGCCAATACGATGGCGAGCATGGTCAAGGTCGTTGCGACAGGGCGCAGGATGAACAGCCGCGAGATATTCATGCCCCGGTCTTGCCCTTCTCGCCCGGCACACCGGCGCCATCCTGCCCCTGCAGATGCTGCCCCGGCGTGGTAGGGACCTTGGCGCTGTCATCGACCACTTCGACCCGGCTGCCATCGCGCAACCGATCGGTGCCTTCGAGCACGACCCGATCACCTTGGGCCAGACCTTGTTCGACCACAGTATTGGTGCCGTCGGTGGGGCCCACCTTGAGCTGACGGATCTTGACCTTGTCGTTACCGTCCATGGCGTAGACGAAGGTGCCGTCGACGCCGTACTGAACGGCTGCCGAGGGCACCAGCACCACCCCTTTGAGGGTATCCGAGAGCAGACGCACGTTGACGAACTGGTTGGGGAACAGGGCCTCGTCCTGGTTATCGAAGCGAGCCTTGAACTTCAGGGTACCGGTGGTGGTGTCGATCTGGTTGTCCAGGCTGCCCAGCACGCCGGTGGCCTGCTTGCGCGTATCGCCCCGGTCCCAGGCTTCCACGGTCAGCTTGGCGCCGCTGCGGTAACGCGCCAGCACTGGTGTGAGTTCGCTTTCAGGCAGGGTGAAAGCCACGGTGATCGGTTGTACCTGGGTGATCACCACCAGCGCGCTGGTGTCGTTGGCAGCTACCAGGTTGCCGATGTCGAGTTGGCGCAGTCCCAGCCGACCGGCGATGGGTGCGCGAATGCGGGTGAAGTCCAGGTTGAGTTTGGCGTCGTTGACCGCCGCCTGGTTGGTCTGGATGGTGCCCTGGTACTGCCCCACCAGCGCCTGCTGGGTATCCAGGGTCTGGCGAGCGATACTGTCTTCGGCGAACAAGCCTTCGTAACGCTGCAGGTCGATCTGCGCGTTTTTGAGTTGTGCCTGGTTCTGCGCCAGCGTCCCCTGGGCTTGCTGCAACGCGATTTCATAGCTGCGCGGGTCGATTTCCGCCAGCAGGTCGCCGGCCTTGACCCGCTGCCCCTCCTGGAAGTTGACCTTGACCAGCTCCCCGGCCACACGGCTGCGCACATTGACAGTATTGATCGCGGTCACCGTGCCCAGCGCCTTGTAGTACACCGGGAAGTCACCGGTGACCACATCCGCTACCCGCACCGGGGTAGGCTCGGCCGAACCGCCGAAACCAGGGCGCGCGGAACCTGCGTTGCGCCCCGCACTGGCGGGCGCGGCGGCGCCGTTCTCCGGGCTTTTCTTGGCCGGCCAGAACCACCAGCACAACGCGGCGACAACCAGCACCATCAACAGGCCGAACAGCCAGCGACGCGATTTACGGGGACCTGGGGACTGCATTGAATGATCGACCATTGTGCGGGAGGACTTCTACTTTGAGGAGGCTGAACGATAAGGAGTCGGCGGGCATAATCAAAGCGCCTTTACGGGCAATTTACCTTGGCCGGAAATGCAGCGGGAGGTTATAGGCGATCAACCCGTAGCAGCGGCGCGAGCCGCGTCACGGCCCACGCGGAGCATCTGACCCCACGCGGTGCCATCGGACGCGGCTTGCGCCGCTGCTACAACGACATCGCACCCTGTAGCAGCGGCGCGAGCCGCGACACGAGCTACGCGGAGCATCTACCCCCACGCGGTGCCACCGGACGCGGCTTGCGCCGCTGCTACAGCAACATCGCACCCCTGTAGCAGCGGCGCGAGCCGCGACACGAGCTACGCGGAGCATCTGACCTTACGCGGTGCCATCGGACGCGGCCTGCGCCGCTGCTACGGGGAATACGTCACTTCAAGACAGCGAGGGCCGCTGCGTAGTCGGGTTCCTGGCCGATTTCCGGAACCAGTTCGCTGTACAGCACCTTGTCGTTCTCGTCGAGGACGACGACGGCGCGGGCGGTCAGGCCCTTGAGGGCGCCTTCGGCGATGTCGACGCCGTAGGCGCGGTGGAAGTCATGGGCGCGGAAGGTCGACAGGTTCTGCACGTTCTCAAGGCCTTCGGCACCGCAGAAACGGGCCTGGGCGAACGGCAGGTCAGCCGAGATGCACAGGATGGCGGTATTGGCCACGTCGTTGGCCTGGGCGTTGAACTTGCGCACGGAAGTGGCACAGGTCGGCGTGTCGATGCTTGGGAAAATGTTCAGTACCTTGCGCTTGCCGGCCAGGCTTTGCAGCGAAACGTCGGCCAGACCGCCACCCACCAGGGTGAACGCCGGACCTTGGGCGCCGACCTGTGGAAGCTCACCGTCGACTTTGATCGCGTTGCCTTTGTGCGTCACTTGAGCCATGAACCTTATCCTTTTTCGAGAATGAGAAAGGGCAAAGTTAAGCATGAAAACGAGTGCCTGGCCTACGCGAAAAGTGAAAATAAACGTTCCGTACTGAGATGCACTCTGGCTGGCCGTAGAAATGCATCAACCGGCTCTGGCGTGGGACTCTGTCGTTGTTGGCCGGGGCCGCGCTCGCAGTTCGAGAACCAGCCTTGCGCGCTCGCGGGCATTGGTGACGCGGTCAAGAGGAATGTCCGCCCTGACCATCTCGACTTCATCGGTCTGGGGATTCATCAACTTCACGCACACTGACTGATCGCCAGTAACTGTACACACGCATTTCTGCGGCAGGAACGCCAGTTCGACGAGCCTGCGCAGTTCCAGTGCGCTGAGTCCGGGGGGCAGCATGGTCAATCTCCTCTGGGGCCGGTGATTGGCGTCCCACCCGTGACGCATTCGGTCTCGGGACTGCAGAACGTTTCGTGTTTCTCAAGGTATATACCTGCTTTCACGCAGGCGCAACGGGAGTTTTCGGCCTACCCCAAGATTCCGATAAGCTGCTGAAACATAAGGATATAAAATAGTTGTACAGATCATTCGAAGAAGCGTTTCAGCACGTCAAGACCTGTACACCCGTCGTCGACAGCGCAGCCCTGATCAGTCGCGAGACTTGGGAATCAGCCCCTGCAACTGCTGGGCGAAGAAGTGCGCGTCCAACTGACTGGATTCCGCCTCCTTGGTACCGCGATCCTTGCGCCAGAACCAGGCGCCGTCGGCCGAGTCCTTGACGATGGAAATGCTGCCGTGCCGATCCGAGGTCAGGCCTGCCACGGCAATGACCATCGCCCCGCCCTGCCCCATGACCTGCGGCACCAGCTCGACCCGACGCTGGGCCAGGATGATCGCCAGGGACTCGCTGATGAAGGGCGAGTGATCGCTGGGGTAGGTGCTGCTGGTGGCCACCCAAGGCGTGCGCTCGATCACCAGCAGCTGCCGCTCGGTGAGCGGCGCCAGCCAGGTTTCGATCTGAGCGAACAGGGCTTGGATACTGTCCCGCCAGTGCTGGCATTGATCCTTGAACGCCTGTTGCTGGCGTTGTTGGGTTGCGGCATGTTGCTGGAGCATGTCAGCCAGTTGCTGTACTTCGTCCATCGCTACCACCTCGGTGCGCGCCCGCCCTGGACTGACCGCAAATCGGCCGCCGCAGGTCGGGCATCGGTGGTCAGTGTAACAGGCTTGGTCACACGCTCAGGGAATAGACCAGCGCCGAGATGGCCACCAGGCCGACCAGCGTCACGAATACGTTGGACATGTGACCAGCGTACTTGCGCATGGCCGGCACGCGACGGATCGCGTACATCGGCATGAGAAACAGCAAGGCGGCAATGACCGGTCCCCCGAAGCTCTCGATCATGCGCACGATGTTCGGGTTGAGCGTGGCGACCAGCCAGCAGACCAGCAACATGAACAATGCGGTGAAACGATCAAGGGCCTTGGGGTTGGGACGGCGGCCGGACTTCAGCACCAGGCCCTTGACGCCTTCGCTGGCGCCGATGTAGTGCCCCAGGAACGACTTGGCGATAGCCACGATCGCGATCAGCGGCGCGGCGAAGGCGATCACCGGGTTGCTGAAGTGATTGGCCAGGTAGGACAGGATCGACAGGTTCTGTGCCTTGGCCTCGGCCAACTGCGCAGGCGACAGGGTCAGCACGCAGCTGAACACGAAGAACAGCACCAGCACCACCATCAAGCCATGGGCGCGGGCCAGGATCTGGCTGCTGCGTTGGTCGGCGAACTCCCCGTAGCGGCGTTTCTGGTCCACCGCGAAGGCCGAGATGATCGGCGAGTGGTTGAACGAGAACACCATGACTGGAATCGCCAGCCACAGGGTATGAATGAACGCGCCCGGAGCGGGCATCTCGCCTGCGGTGGCAAGGATGCCGCCGTTCCAATGGGGGATCAGATACAAGGCCAGCAGCAACAGTGCAACGATGAACGGATAGACCATCAGGCTCATCGCCTTGACGATGAATTGCTCGCCACAACGCACCACGATCAACAGGCCCAGGATCAATACCAGCGCCAACACCGCCCGCGGCGGGGTCTGCATGCCCAACTGGTGCTCCATGAAGCTGCCGACGGTATTGGTCAGGCCGACGCTGTAGATCAACAGGATCGGAAAGATGGCAAAGAAATAAAGCAGCGTGATCAACGCCCCGGCCTTGATGCCGAAATGCTCCTCCACGACATCGGTGATGTCGGTCCCGGCGCGTCCGGACAACACGAAGCGAGTCAGGCCCTGATGCGCGTAGTAGGTCATCGGAAAAGCGAGCACTGCGAGAATCATCAGTGGCCAGAAGCCGCCGAGGCCGGCGTTGATCGGCAGAAACAGCGTGCCGGCGCCGATCGCGGTGCCGAACAGGCCCAGCATCCATGTGGTGTCGTGGCGGTTCCAGGGCGTCAGCGCGGCGGGCGCCTGCGCGTATCGGGGGTCAAGGCTGTTGGCTTGCTCGTTCATCCGTTCGAATCTCCGCTTGCCGGTGTTCAATCGATGGCCGGAAGCGGAAAAACGTGCAGCTGGCAGCGCTCCGACCTTGAAAAGGGGCGTGATTGTCCAAGATTGTGCAAGGAAAGCAAAGGGTTACTCGAGCAACGGTGCGCCAAAGCCATTGCGACCCCTCGCCCAGGCGACGGATTGCAACCCAAGCGCGCGCAATGGCGTGCAGACCGCTTGACGAAACAACCTTTCAAGAACAACATTACAAGTGGAACGTCGTTACAATAATAAAATCCTGGAGCAATCCCATGAGCGATACCTTGCAACCCGACCCAAATTCCAAGCGCCAGTCGAGGAAAGCCGCCGCGAGCGGGTGGATAGGATCGGCGCTGGAGTACTACGACTTTTTCATATACGCCACTGCTGCGGCGCTGCTTTTCCCGCAACTGTTCTTTCCGACAGACAACCCGACTGTCGGCATCATCGTCTCGCTGGCCAGTTTCGGTGTCGGGTACATCGCCCGACCGATCGGTGCCGTGGTGCTGGGACATTTGGGCGACCGACATGGGCGCAAGACCGTGCTGGTTTACTGCATGTTTCTGATGGGTTTCTCGACGCTGAGCATCGGGCTGCTTCCGACCTACCAGCAGATCGGTATATGGGCGCCGGCGATATTGATCTTCCTGCGCCTGGTGCAAGGCTTCGCCGTCGCAGGCGAAGTGTCCTGCGCCAGCTCCATGACCTTGGAGCATGCACCCGACGGGCGTCGTGGTTACTTCGCCAGCTTCACGCTGCAAGGCGTACAGGCCGGGCAACTCCTGGCCGCCGCTGTATTCCTTCCGCTCGCCCAATTCATGCCTGCCGATCAGTTCGCTGCCTGGGGCTGGCGGATTCCGTTCCTGCTGAGCGCGGTGGTGCTGGTCGCCGGTTGGATCATCCGTCGCGAAGTTCATGAAGCCCCGGTGTTCACCGAAGCGAAGACTCATGCCAAACCCGAGAAATTGCCTGTGGTCGAAGTGATCACGCAAAGCTGGCGAGATGTGCTGCGGGTGATCTGCATGGCGCTCTCCGCGGTGCTTGCCATCGTCGCCTCGGTCTTCGGCGCAACCTATGCAGTCCAGCCTGCCTACGGTATTGGCTTCCCTTCCGGGGTGTTCATGTGGATTCCGGTACTGGGCAATTTGTGTGCAGTCGTTCTCATCCCCTTCGTTGGAAAGCTTTCGGACAGGATTGGCCGTCGACCTCCGGTCATCGTAGGTGTCCTGTGCGGCGGGCTGCTGTCATTCGCCTATCTCTACGCGATCAGCATTCACAACCTGTGGCTGTCGCTGATTCTGTCGCTGCTCATGTGGGGCGTAGCGTACCAAGGGTTCAACGGCGTTTTTCCAAGTTTGTTCCCCGAACTGTTCCGTACCCGGGTTCGTGTCACGGGTATGGCAATCGGTCAGAACATCGGCGTGGCCTGCACGGCGTTTCTCCCTGCCCTGTTCGTCACCATTGCGCCTCCCGGAACCGAGAACATTCCCCTGAAAATCGGCGCATTGACGTTCGGCATCTGCGCCATCTCTGCATTCGCCGCGTTCACTACCCGTGAAACCTACCGCATACGCCTCAAAGACCTGGGCGACCCCAATGCCGTCCCGATGTCGAAGGAGGAATATGAACGGGTGCAGGAACTGTCGAGCCGCAAGCCGGCAATGAACGTACCTCAATCGGTGTCGGTAACACGTTCCTGACGAGCAGCAGGCGGACTGTAAAGGTACTGTTCAGTGCTCTGCGCAGCGCCACATGCAGCTGGACTCACAAGCCCGATGCAGGCAGAAAGTGACGACACCTCGGCTTGCGCCGGTCAGCCCTGGGGCAACCCCCAGGGCTGACATGCCACCACAATCAATAAGGAATGAATGTGTGAACGTTGTTCTTCTGGAAGTAAGCCATTGGCACACGCCGCTGTATCTGGATGCTTTGGAGCGGCTGGCCGATGTCACCGTCACGGCGGTATCCGACGCTACCGGGACACGCGGTCCCGCCCTGGCCCAGCGCTTCGGTGCAAGGCTCTATGGTGATTGGCAGACGCTGTTGCAGGACCAGCCAGCTGACTTCGCCTTCGCCTTCGGTCCACACGATGAACTCCATGCCATGGGCAAAACGCTGATCGAACGGCACATCCCGTTCGCCATGGAAAAGCCTTGCGGGCTCACTCGGCAAGAAGTGCTGGAGTTGCAACGACTGGCCGACGCGGCTGATCTGTTCGTGGCCGTACCCCTGATCTGGCGGCACAGCGAACTATTGAGCCGGCTCAAAAGTGCGGCGCTGCACACCGGCGCCAAATGGAGGACCCAGTCATTTCGATTCAATGCCGGCCCACCCGATCGCTACCTGACCAACAGCTGTGCCTGGATGCTCGACCCACGACGCTCGGGAGGCGGCTGCACGATCAATCTGGCCGTTCACTTCGTTGATCTGATCGAGCAGATTTGCGCCGAACGCATACGCAGCGTTTCTGCAGTGATGTATCGTGACCCGCAACTGGCGGCCGTGGAAATTGGCTCCATGATGACTTTGGTAACCGAGAGCGGTTGCATCTGCACCATCGAAACGGGATACAACTATCCGGCCAATACCCCGGAACAGCGTGAGTATTCATTTTCATTGTCGAGCGATCGGTTCTACGCCCGTTCGACCGCAGAAGGCATGCGTATGGTCGATGCGACCGGCCAAGCCAGCGATCTGCAGATGAGCCTGAACTCGGACGTGTATTACGACAACTTCGTGACCGATGTTCTTGCTGCTGATCGTGACACTGCCTATAAAGGTGCAAGACTTGCGACAATGCATACGGTCCTGAGTATCATCGAGGCTGCTTATGAATCGGATCGCCTGGGTGGCCTTCCCGTTCGGCTCTAGCATCGTGAAGCAAAGTTGCCTGGCGTCGGCCGGCAGCGTAGAGGATTGGAAACTTGTCGCATATTGGACGTTACTTCAACACCCTGGAACTGCTGCTTGCTCATCCGGGTGGTCTTTCTCTGTCTGAGATCAGTGAGCAGACCCAAGTTGCGATGGCAACGGCGCACCGCATATTGAGCGCGCTTCGAGAAAGGGGATATGTTTGCCAGGACGAACAAGATCACTACCGCTTGACGCTGAAGATTCCCAGCATGGGCATGAGTTTCATCAATGAAACGGGATTTGCCAGAATCATGCAGCCATTGCTGGACGACCTGGCCGTTGAAACCGGCGAGCACGTTCGGCTGGCGGAGGTAGCGGAAGATCATCTGACCTGGGTACTTCAGGCCACCAAGAACACTCGGGGCCTGCAATACCGCCGGGCCTTGGATGAAAAGATCATCCCGCACACGACCGCGGCAGGAAAAGTGTGGCTGTCGACCATGCGCGACGAGCGCGCCATGCGGATCCTGTCAGCCTGGGACATAGAAAACACCCGAGACTATGCAGGCCCCAACGCGCGTGTTTCGATTCGCGACATTTTCGATGACATAGCCTTGATTCGCAGCGAAGGACATGCGGTCGTGCGCGAGGAAGGCGAAGTCGGCGTGTGCGTAGTGGCAGTGGCGGTCTTCGACGCCTCGCGCCCAGCCAACACCGCGCCTGCGGGGACTCTGAGCATTGCCGGCCCCATAGCACGCATGCGCGAAGAAACGCTTGATGCACACCTGGCAAGCCTCAAGCGTTCGGCCATCAAGCTGGGCGAACACTGGGCGCTCTGGAATTCGGTGAGCGAAGAGTGATTCATTGCCCCCATCGCGCGCATGCAGGCGCTGCGATATGCCAAGTAACGTCCCATGTGCCTGGTCCCTTCTGATCCCTACGCCTGCAACGGATCGCATTGCAGGCCCTGAGGGCCTGCAAATCCGTGGGCTGCCTAGGGAATTTTCCATCCCTTGGCGCGCAGGTCCGCCACACCCTTGTTCAGTTCATGCAACGCGTTTTCCTCGCGGATAATTTCAAGCACGCAGTTTTCGATACCGCAGGTGGCTTGAACGGCCTCACCCAGCCCTACGAAGTCGACTACACCGGTCCCAACCGGATCATGCCCCCAGGCATCCATACCGGTGTCCGACACATGCACAAACTCGATAGCAGCGTGGTACGCCAGCAAGCTCGCGACCGGATCTTCAGCGATGTACGCGGCGTTGGCGATGTCGTAGACAACCCTGACCGCGTCATCGTTGAGGGTTTCGACCACTTCTGCCAGTTGCGGCATCGTGGGGGTGAAGCAGTACGGCGTGTTCTCGAGAAGCAGCCGGACACCGGCCTGCTTCGCCATCGGTGTCAGCACCGCAAGGCTTTCGTACATCCAGTCGTAGGTCTTTTCCAGTGGCGGGGAAATCATCGGTCGACGAGTGCCAGGGGATATCACCACCTCTTGCGTACCCCAGGCGGCGGCCAGATCGATCACTGCCTTGATGTGATCGATACTTTTCCGACGCATGTTCGCAGCGGGGCTGGCCAGATTGATGTCATAGCCGCCAGCGTTGAGGGACCTGACCTTGGCACCGTAACCCAGCAGCCGCACGTAGGCTTCGGACTGCTGGGCAGTCGAGAGTTCCACGGGCCAGCAATGGGGCGAACTGACAGGCACTTCGAACACGCGATGCCCGTGCTCGGAAAGTTCGGCAATGGCATCGATGGCCGTGGACGCCCATAGGTAGGAAAACGTGCTGATGATCATGCTGAAATTCCCTTCTTGTTATTGTTTCGACAAATGGAGAACGCCACGGCCTATGAGTCCGGTGATTGGCCAAGGCCATACAACGCCTCGGTCTTACTTGGCCAGCGGATCGCCGCACTAGCAGCCGGGGTACGCTAGAAAAAGACCAAAAAAACATAATGGAATCGAGTTACGTTGTCAATTCGATTGCAAAGCGCAAGCTGTTTTCGTATGTTGGCATTGTTTCGAATGTCCCGGTTCAAACAACGACATCCAATAAATCCAATAAGAAGGACTGCATCAATGAGAGCTCTGGTCAGTGGTGGTAGCAGTGGTATCGGCGCGTCGGCCTGCATAAGAATCGCGGAGGCAGCTCTGGCTCGGGGAGTCCAGCCTAGAATTGCGGTCTGTGGACATGCCCCGAATGACACACAGAAAGAAGTCGTCAGGTCCATCGAGGCTATGGGAGGAGTCGCCATTTCATTGTGCGGCGATCTCGGCAAGGATGAAGTACCGAGTCAGCTGGTGGCGACAGCGGTCGCGGAGTTCGGCGGGCTTGACGCCCTGGTGGCCAATGCCGGCATCGCCAGTCCTGGCAAGATTTGCGACCTGACGCTTGCAGATTGGGACGATATGTTTTCGGTCAATCTACGCGGCGCCTGGCTCCTCGCCAAAGCCAGTTACCCGCATTTGCGGGAGAGCGGTGGTGCGGCCTGTTTTACCTCTTCAATGTCTGGTCAGATTCCACATGCCGGCTCGGGCGCCTACAGCCCTACCAAAGCGGCATTGACGATGCTTGCCCAGACACTGGCACTGGAGTGGGCACCCGAAGGTATCCGCGTCAACGTGGTCTCCCCGGGCATGACACACACGCCCATGTCCGAAAAGATCTACGCTGACCCACAACTCAAGAAAGCCCGAGAGGCAATCATTCCGTTGGCCAGGATTGGGCAACCGGTCGATATCGCAAATGTGATCGAGTTTCTGGTCGGCCCATTGTCAGGATACGTGACGGGGCAAGATATCTGCGTCGACGGTGGCTTCTCCAAGTCCATCCTCAACCACATACCCGGCCGGCCCGGCTCGAAATCCTGATCACAGGAAAGGCCAAGCGTCGTCAGCGCTGAACCGGAGCATGGTCCAGGGCAATCCAGTCCGCGGTATCCAGCGCGGACATGGGCCGGGCGAAGTAGTAGCCCTGCACATAGCGGCAGCCCAGTGCGACCAGCGCCTGGACCTCCTCTCGGGTCTCCACGCCCTCGAAAATGCAATCCAGGTCCATGTCCTGGGTCAGTGCGAGCAAGGATTTGACGATTTTGTAACTGGCCGGCTTCTCATGCAGGCGGGCGACGAAACTGCGATCGACCTTGAGTTTGGTCAATGCCAGCGCATGCAGGTGACTGAGGCTGGAATAGCCGGTGCCGAAATCGTCCAGGGAAATGCCGCAACCCAACGAGCGCAGGGTGGCGATCGCTTCCTGGACCAGATCCAGATCCTTGAGGGTCGCCGTCTCGGTGATCTCCAAGTCGACCCGACTCGGATCGAACAGCCCACTGGTGAGCAGCTGGACGATGGACTGGACCGCGTCGGGCGAACCGCAGTCATGGGCCGACAGGTTGAAGGAAAGACGAATCGGCGCCGGCCAGGCGGCGGCACCCCGCAAGGCCTTGGCCAGCAGCGGCAGGGTCAGGCGATTGATCATGCCGCTGCGCTCGGCGACCGGAATGAACTGGCCGGGCGGCACCGGCCCCAGCTCGACGCTCTGCCAGCGCGCCAAGGCCTCGAAGGCGACGGTGGCACCGGTCTGCAGGTCGACGATGGGCTGGAAGGCGACATGGAATTCACGCTCCAGATCCGCACGTCGCAAGGCCTGTTCGGTGATGATCGCGCTTTGCAGCTGCTTGCGGTGCGCAGCCGAGAACAGCGACATATGGCCGACGAAATGGTGCTTGCTCTGGTACAGCGCGTAATCGGCGTACTCGAACAATTCATGGGCATTGCCAGCCAGATCGGGAAAGGTCGCCAGACCCATGGACGCGCCCACCTGGATCGGCACATCGACCAGCAGGTACGGTTTGCTCAGCTCTACACAGATGCGTTCGGCGAACAGGGATATCTCCAGGTTGTCACCACAGTCGGGGAGGATCAGCGCGAATTCGTCGCCTCCCAAGCGCGCGACCTGGACATTATCGGGCAGCAGCGCAGCCAGGCGTGTACCGACCTCGGCCAGCAGGCGGTCGCCGACACTGTGACCGTACAGGTCGTTGACCGGCTTGAAGCCATCGAGGTCGAGGATGCCCACGCCCAGGCGTTGGCCCTCCTCGCCCGCCTTGGCCAGGCAGGTGTCCAGGCAGTTGAAGAACCAGCGCCGGTTGGGCAATCCGGTCAGGCTGTCCTTGTTGGCCAGTAAAAAGTTCTCGTCGCTCAGGGCTTCGCTGCGCGCCTGGGCGTTCACCAGTCCGGTGAAGTTGCGATAGTTGTTCTGCAGCACCACCAGCATGATGCCGGTGACCAGCAACACGTTGACGCTGGTGGCGATGAAGGTGGGGTTGTCGGTAGAGGCAAAGAATGCGACGAAGGCGACGTTGACCACCACCGCCGTCATCAGCGCCGCAGAACGCAGGTGCATCAGGCAGAAAATGCAGCCGATCACCGTAATGGCCATGTAGAAGGCCACGTGCGCCTTGGCATAACTGTCGCCATAGGGAAACAGCGCCAGGGCCCAGACCGTGAAACCGATGGCGACCACGCAGCAGATACGGTTGGTGCGCGCCAGTGCCTGGGCGACCTCGACGTCATCGGGTTGCTGCTGCCAGCCTCGACGCCAGGCCACCGCCCGCACCAGGCTGATGAGGGTCAACACCAGAGGGATGTGCACGGTCATCCACACCGGCGAACTGGCCATGTGGGTAAAGGCCAGTGCCCAGCTGTTGATCAGCAGGATGAAGTACATCAGAGGAATCTGCCTGGCCAGGGCCTTGTACTGGGCCGCGAGCAGACGCGAGTTGCCTTGAGGTACGCTGCACAGCCGTTTGATCAGAGCGAACAGGCCGGTGCAGGAAAAGCGTCTGGTCGTAGACATCATGTCCGAATGTATGGCTGTAATCAGAGGGTGTCGGCCGAACTCAGCTTTACTGTAGCCAACCGGACGCGATCGAGGCGGTTTATTTGTGTGGCCCGACAGGCTGGGCGCTGGCGGCGTCGGCTTTACCGCCCAGGTACCAGCCCACCACGCCCCACAGCGCGGCGCAGGCGGCGCCCACCAGCGCGATCAGCACCACGCCCTGACCGAGCAGGTCGAGCAGGCTCTTGACCCAGCCGCTGAAGGCGTCGCCACCGCGGTAAACCACGGTGTCGATGAAGTTCTTCGCCTTGTACTTGGTTTCCGCGTCCAGCGGCGCAAACAGCATCTCGCGCCCAGGTCGCACGAACGCGTATTCACCAATGCGCCGGGCAATCATCAGCCCCGCCAGAATGGCGAAGCTCGGCGCCAGCGCCAGCCCGATGAAACCCAGGCACACCAGCGCCGGCACCAAGGCCAGCAAGGTCTTCACCCCCAGTCGCTGGGCCAGCCGACCGGTGATGAACAGCTGCGCGGTGAGTGCGCCGGCCTGAACGACGAAATCGATGATGCCGAATACCCGGACCTGCTCCTCGCGGCTGGGGTACAACTCGGCCACCAGGCGCGCCTGCTCGAAATACAGAAAGGTGCTGACCGTGGCCAACAACACCACGAAGGCGCAGACGCCCAGCAGATAGCGCGATTGCAGCACACGGGTCAGTCCGCTGAACGGATTGCCAGCC
>NZ_DJUS01000074.1:0-273 GCF_002438365.1 Pseudomonas sp. UBA6276 | reverse complement strand
CCGGCCGGCGCGGGTTTTCGGCCTGAGCGGCACCGGGCCGCCCTGCCCCGTGCACGGCGCGCCAGCTCATCAACAGGTGCTTGAGGGCGACGGCGATGGCAAGCAACACAGCGGCCAGTACCGACAGCCCACTGGGCCCCATGACACTCACCAGCAAGGCACTCAGGGCCGGGCCGACGAGACCGCCGACGCTCGCGCCCGCGGCAATGAACGCGAACAGGCGCTTGGCCTGTGCGCCATCGAAGACGTCGGCCATCAGGCTCCAGGCCACCG
>NZ_DJUS01000016.1:39294-61865 GCF_002438365.1 Pseudomonas sp. UBA6276 | reverse complement strand
AAGCCGCGTCGGCAGACACCGCCGATCCGCACTCCAGGTGCGCCTATCTCAATACAAATCCACCGGGTCCACATCCAGCGACCAGCGCACCTGGCGCCCGCTCGGCAGTTGCTCCAGTTGCAGCATCCAGGCATTGAGCAAGCGGTGCAGGGGTGCTCGCAACGTCGCCTGGACCAGCAACTGCGCCCGGTAGCGTCCGGCGCGGCGTTCCATGGGGGCAGGCACCGGCCCCAGCAGTTCGAGGCCGCCCAGTCCCAGTTGCGCCACCAAGGCTTCGGCGGCGGCGCAGGCTTCGTCCAGAAAGGCTTCGGCCTGGCCCGGCTTGTGGGCCTCGGCGCGCAGCAGCGCCAGGTGCGCGAAGGGTGGCAGGCCGGCGGCGCGGCGTTCGGCCAGGGCCTGCTCGGCGAAGGCGAAGTAACCCTGCTCGGTCAATTGCACCAACAGCGGATGGTCGGCCAGGTGCGTCTGGATGATCACCTTGCCCGGTTCTTCCGCGCGCCCGGCGCGGCCGGCCACCTGAACGATCAATTGCGCCATGCGCTCGCTGGCGCGGAAGTTACCGGAGAACAGCCCGCCGTCGGCATCGAGGATCGACACCAGGGTGACCCGTGGGAAGTGGTGCCCCTTGGCCAGCATCTGGGTGCCGATCAGGATGCACGGTTGGCCCTTCTGGATGGTCGCGAACAACTGGTTCATCGCGTCCTTGCGCGAGGTGCTGTCGCGGTCGACGCGCAGCACCGGGTAGTCGGGAAACAGGATCGCCAGGCGTTCTTCGGCGCGCTCGGTGCCGGCGCCCACCGGCCGCAGGTCCACGGTGCCGCACTTGGGGCACTGGCGCGGTACGCGTTCGACGTGGCCGCAGTGATGGCAGCGCAACTCGCCCGAGCGCTGGTGAACGGTCGTGCGCGCATCGCAGCGCGGGCACTCGGACAGCCAGCCGCAATCGTGGCACAGCAGGGTAGGGGCAAAGCCGCGGCGGTTGAGAAACACCAGCACCTGCTGGCCGTTGGCCAAGGTCTGGCCAATGGCCTGCTGCATCGGTCCGCTGATGCCGCTGTCCAGCGGTCGGCTCTTCACATCCAGGCGCAGGAACTTGGGCTGCTGGGCGCCGCCGGCGCGATGGTCGATGCGCAGCAGGCCGTAACGACCGGTGTGGGCATTGTGCAGGCTTTCCAGGGATGGCGTGGCCGAACCCAGGACAATGGGAATGTCTTCCTGGCTGGCGCGCACCAGCGCCAGGTCACGGGCGTGATAGCGCAGGCCTTCCTGCTGTTTATAGGAGCCGTCGTGTTCTTCGTCGATGATGATCAGCCCAGGGTTCTTCATGGGCGTGAACAGCGCCGAGCGGGTGCCGATGATGATGTCGGCCTCGCCGTCGCGGGCGGCCAGCCAGGCGTCGAGACGGTCGCGGTCGTTGACCGCCGAATGCACCAGCGCGATGCGTGCGTTGAAGCGCTGTTCGAAACGCGCCAGGGTCTGCGGCCCCAGGTTGATCTCCGGGATCAGCACCAGGGCCTGCTTGCCGGCCTCCAGGCACTCGTGAATCA
This sequence comes from Pseudomonas sp. UBA6276, assembly GCF_002438365.1. Classification (NCBI taxonomy): domain Bacteria; kingdom Pseudomonadati; phylum Pseudomonadota; class Gammaproteobacteria; order Pseudomonadales; family Pseudomonadaceae; genus Pseudomonas; species Pseudomonas sp. UBA6276. The sequence goes on along the minus strand of NZ_DJUS01000016.1, from coordinate 60,318 downwards.
GTTGCAGGTACACCTCGGTCTTGCCACTGCCGGTCACGCCCGCGAGGAGAAACGCGTGGAAGCCGCCCAGGCTGGCGCGAATCGCCTCGAAGGCGGCGCGTTGCTCTTCGTTGAGCGGCAGTTCCGGTTGCGCCAGCCAGTGTTCCGCGCGTGGGCCGGGGCCATGGCGGCGCACTTCGACGCTGACCAGTTGCTTGGCCAGCAGCAGGTCGAGGCTGTCCTTGTTCAGCTGCAGCTTGCTCAACAGCTGATGCGCCACGCCATGGGGATGCTGGGCCAGGGTCTTGAGGGCGTCGCGCTGCTTGGGCGCGCGGGCGATGCGCGGGTCGTCCAGGCGTGCATCGGCGGCGGCGTGCCAGAAGCGCTCCTGGCGGGCCTCGGCCGGTTCTCCCTGGCGCAGCAACACCGGCAGTGCCCAGCTGAGGGTGTCGCCCAGGCCGTGCTGATAGTACTGCGAGGTCCACAGGCACAGCTTGAACAGCGCCGGCGGCAGCGGGCTGACCGGATCGAGCAGGGCAATGGCTGGCTTGAGTTTGTCGGCCGGTACCTCGCTGTGGCTGACCACCTCGACCAGTATGCCGATCATCTCCCGCCGCCCGAACGGTACCCGCAGGCGCATGCCCGGGGTGAACACGGTCTGCGCCGTGTGGGCAGGCGCCTTGTAGTCGAACAGGCGTCGCAGCGGCGAGGGCAGGGCGAGGCGCAGGATGACGTCGGGCACGCGGGAATTCTCTTGAGTGGAGGCGACTGCAATCGTGGGCGGAGCCAGGGTCACGGCGGGTGACCGCGCTCGAAGGATTCGAGGTGCGCAGCCTAGCAGACGACGGTCGGCGCAAGCGACAACTTGCGTGTTCGCCGGATTCTGTTAATATACGCGGCCTAATTACGTGCGGTACTCGACAATGGTGTCGGGTGGCGGCACGCAGCCTGAGGAAGTCACCATGAAAGCCGATATCCATCCAGTATACGAAGCCATCGACGCTACCTGCAGCTGCGGTAACGTTATCAAGACCCGTTCGACTCTGGCCAAGCCATTGAGCCTCGACGTCTGCTCCGAATGCCACCCGTTCTACACCGGCAAGCAGAAAACCCTGGACGTTGGCGGTCGTGTTGACCGTTTCAAGCAGCGTTTCGGCGGTTTCGGCGCCAAGAAAGCTTGATTGGTTTGCTCTCGCTGTTGAAGAAGGCGCCCCGTGTGGGCGCCTTTTTTGTGGGCGTCTTCTGGCTGGGCGCCGCACAGGCCGAGGTCTACTGCCCGGCTCCGGGCGGGCTGAGCACCGCTCAGGTACGGCAGGTCATCGACGGCGATACCCTGCGCCTACAGGATGGTCGCAGCGTTCGGCTGATTGGTATCAATGCGCCTGAGATCGGTCGCAAGGGGCAGAGTGACGAGCCCTATGCGGTGGCTGCCCGGCGCCGGTTGCAGGCACTGGTCGATGACAGCGACGGCTTGGTCGGCCTGCAGCTGGGTCGCGAAAGCAAGGATCGCTATGAGCGCACCCTGGCCAACGTCTATGGCCGCGGCGGCTTGAACTTCGAGGCGCAATTGCTGGCCGAGGGGTTGGCCCTACAGGTCGCGGTGGCGCCCAATGTCGACCAGGTCGCGTGCCAGCAGAGTGCCGAACGTGCGGCGCGACAGGCCGGGCTGGGCATCTGGCGTCAGTCGCCGGCCATTGCTGCCGCGCAGGTGGAGCGCGCCGGTTTTGCCCTGCTCGGTGGGCGCGTCAGCAAGGTCGAGCGCAACCGCGCCGGGGCCTGGATCGAACTCGACGACTCGGTGGTGCTGCACGTCGCGCCCAAGGTGTTCGGGCTGTTCCCGGACGGCTGGCTCGATACCCTCGAAGGTCGCCAGGTCGAGGCGCGCGGCTGGGTGCTGGATCGCAGCCGGCGCGGCAATCAGGGCGCAGGGCAGTTGCGCTGGATGCTGCCGGTCAGCGACCCCGCCATGGTGCAGATACAGCCCTGAGCCTGTCGACGGCGGCGAGGCATTGGTTGATCCGCAGGCCTTGAACAGGCCTTTCGCGGACCTGGCCATATCCGCCGAAAGTCGTAGGCCAGGGGCCTTGACGCAAGTGACTGGGTAGTCTTGTCGGGTGTAGGCATCTTGCGTATCCTCGCGGGTCTCGTCAGACCAACAGTAAAAGCGGAACGCCCCCATGTCAGATTTGAAAACTGCCGCTCTCGAGTACCATGCCCATCCACGCCCAGGCAAACTGAGCGTCGAACTCACCAAGCCCACTGCCACCGCCCGTGATCTGTCGCTGGCCTACAGCCCAGGCGTGGCCGCGCCCGTTCGCGAAATCGGTCGCGATCCCGAACTGGCCTACAAGTACACCGGCAAGGGCAACCTGGTAGCGGTCATCTCCGACGGCACCGCCATCCTGGGCCTGGGCAACCTCGGCCCACTGGCTTCCAAGCCGGTCATGGAAGGCAAGGGCGTTCTGTTCAAGCGTTTCGCCGGCATCGACGTCTTCGACATCGAAGTGGACTCGGAAAGCCCACAGGCCTTCATCGACACCGTCAAGCGCATCTCGATCACCTTCGGCGGCATCAACCTGGAAGACATCAAGGCGCCCGAGTGCTTCGAGATCGAACGTGCCCTGATCGAACAGTGCGACATTCCGGTGTTCCACGATGACCAGCACGGTACCGCCATCGTCACCGCGGCGGGCATGATCAACGCCCTCGAAATCGGTGGCAAGACCCTGGAAGACGCCAAGATCGTCTGCCTCGGCGCTGGCGCTGCGGCCATCTCCTGCATGAAGTTGCTGGTGAGCATGGGCGCTCGCATCGAAAACATCTTCATGATCGACCGCACCGGCGTGATCCACGCTGGCCGTGACGACCTGAACCAATACAAGGCAGTGTTCGCCCACACCACCGACAAGCGCACCCTGGCCGATGCCCTGCAGGGCGCCGACGTGTTCGTCGGTCTGTCGGGTCCGAACCTGTTGAGCGCCGAAGGCCTGAAGTCGATGGCGGCCAACCCGATCGTGTTCGCCTGCTCCAACCCCGATCCGGAAATCTCCCCGGAATTGGCGCACGCCACCCGTGACGACGTGATCATGGCCACAGGCCGTTCCGACTACCCGAACCAGGTCAACAACGTCCTGGGCTTCCCATTCATCTTCCGTGGTGCCCTGGACGTCCGCGCCAAGCGCATCAACGAAGAGATGAAGATCGCCGCAGCCAACGCCCTGCGCGAACTGGCCAAGCTGCCGGTCCCTCAGGAAGTCTGCGATGCCTACGGCGGCATCTCCCTGGAGTTCGGCCGCGAGTACATCATTCCCAAGCCAATGGACCCACGCCTGATCACCCTGATCTCCGACGCCGTGGCCAAGGCCGCGATCGAGACCGGTGTGGCCACCCTGCCGTACCCCAAGCACTACCCGCTCAAAAGCGTGGATGACGTGTTCAACGGTTGATCCCTTGAAAGCCTCATAAAAAAAGCCCCGGCTCGCGAGAGTCGGGGCTTTTTTGTGGATCGTCTATCGGCACATGGCGACAGGAGGTCCACGCTTTACGTCAGATCCAAAATCTCCTTGTATCCCAGCCAGGTCGGAATCCCATCACCGACATGTCTAATCCGGCTTTTGCCATGGCGGCGGGAGCGCTGAGCAGGACACTCCTGAATCGTTGCTTCCAGTCCGACTCTGGATCGATCACTGCCAGAAGTGCTACCAAGGGCACAGCCCGCGCTGCGACCCGGCCTCGATCGGTATGGTCTGGAAACTCCGCCCTTAGCGATTTCGCGACGCCTGGTGCGTTGACCAAATTGTTCTTGTTCCAGAGGCGGGAGTGATGAGCGCAGACATTTCGTAGCAAGTTGATACTTCTGAACCAGGTGACCAATATCTTCTCGTCGAAGCCGAAGGCTTTGGCGATGGCTTTTCGGTAGGGTAGAAGCAGGCTTGCGTACAGATAAGACAATGGCCCGAATGTCGTTGCTTCCAGGACGACCCAAATAGGCGGGTAGGGAGGTGAGTCATAGGTATCGAGGTAGTGCTCGACAGCTTGATGTTTGCATGTGGTGGGGTCGGTCGCCGCACGCATGAACGACGCATGCGCCTGCGTGTTGATGAAGTGTGCCGAATCCAGGTAGAAATGAGGGCCCGCCACCGGATCGATCGCAAGCGTATTGATGATTGCAGCTCTCATTGCTACTTCTATGCGCTCAACCGCGTCCAGACAGATAAGCCTGAGCTGTCTGTCAAAATCATAAAGCGCCAGAATGTCATCGAACTCGACGCCTGAGAAAAACAACCTGTCTCGGTTGCTCTGAAGTGGCCGCATATAGATGAGTAATCGATAGTAGCCAATCAGTTGTAGGGCGTGCAGAGCCCTTTCTGGTTGAGGGACGGCCAAGCCTTTGGCCTCAAGATGTGCGAGTAGATCGAGGGGGGCTTTAGCGTGCTTGGTGTAGGCTATCTGTGGGGCCATCGGAGCATCCTGCTCACTTTATTGCGGACAAAAAGAAACCCCCTGGTGCGCAGTTCAGGCCAAGGCCCGCCCGAGGCGTGGAGGTTGTGGTTGGCTTCGATGCTACTGATGCGGCTGGTGCGCGTCAATTCGATGCAAGCCAGTAACCTGAATGCATTTGCATCAGGCTATGTCGACAACACCTGGACCAAGCAGGCCAACCCCGAAGCAGGTGTAAACCAGATCGGGGATTGGCCGTTGCGACCACAGGGCCGGTTTGATCAGAACAGATCGATCGGCGCCGATTCATCGGCCGGGAGCGGGCTGCCTGGTGCGCTGCCGCCGCCGAACTCGCTGTTGGAGGGCGGGGTGTCTTCGCTCTTGAACAGTTCGAAGTAGGCGCCGGCTGTGCCCGGGGCAGCCGCACGGCCGCTGATCGGGTCCACCCGCAGGCTCAGGATGCCTTCGGGCTCGGGCTGCACGTGGGCAGGTTTGTCTTTCAGTGCGGCGCCCATGTAGGTCATCCAGATCGGCAGTGAAACGGTGCCGCCAAACTCGTGCCGGCCCAGGGTTTCGGGCTGGTCGAAACCGGACCACACGGTGGTGATGTAGTCGGCGTTGTAGCCCGAGAACCAGGCATCCTTCGAATCGTTGGTGGTCCCCGTCTTGCCGGCCAGATCGGTTCGGCCCAGCGCCATGGCGCGGCGCCCGGTGCCCTTCTTGATCACGTCCTCGAGCATGCTGGTAAGGATGAACGCGGTGCGCCCGTCGATGACGCGCTCGGCGATCACCGGTGCCGGTGGCGCGCCTGGAGTCAGGGTCGCGTCGACGCCGATCTGTGCCGGTTCCGGCGCGGGCGTGCCTGGCGCGGGCTGGGGCGACGCGGCAGCGACTTCGTCAGCCGGTACGGTCGGCGGATTGGCGCGGAACAGGGTTTCACCGTTGCGGCTGTCGATCCGCTCGATCAAGTAGGGCGAAACCTTGTAGCCGCCGTTGGCGAACACGCTCCAGCCAGTGGCGATTTCCATCGGCGTCAAAGTCGCGGTGCCCAGCGCCAGTGACAGGTTGCGCGGCAGGTCCTGCTTGTTGAAGCCGAACTTGCTGATGTAGTCGATGGTGCTGTCCACGCCCAGGCTCTGCAGAACCCGGATGGACACCAGGTTGCGCGACTTGTACAACGCTTCGCGCAGGCGGATGGGGCCCAGGAAGGTGTTGGTGTCGTTCTTAGGTCGCCAGACCTTGTCCACCGATTCATCGACGAACACGATGGGCGCATCGTTGACCAGGCTGGCGGGCGTGTAGCCCTTGTCCAGTGCGGCACTGTAGATGAACGGCTTGAAGCTCGAACCAGGCTGACGCTTGGCCTGCATGGCGCGGTTGTAGTTGCTCTGCTCGAACGAGAAGCCGCCGACCAGGGCGCGGATGGCACCGGTACGCGGGTCCAGCGAGACCAGGGCGCTCTGCACGGTCGGTACCTGGCTGAACTTCAGAGTGCCATCGTCTTGACGCTGCACGCGGATCAAATCGCCGACCTGCGCGACGTCCGCAGGCTGGGTCGGCATGCGCCCGACGCTGTTGGTGTTCATGAACGGGCGCGCCCATTTCATGCTGTCCCAGGCAATCGATTCCTGCTTGTCGTCACGGGTGAGCACGGTGATGCCGGTCTTGTCGACCTTGGTCACGATGGCCGGCTCCAGGCCGTTCAACGGACGCTGGCGGGTCAGTTCGACCGCCCACTCGCGTGGCGTCTTGCCCGGCAGGCGCGCTTCGGGTCCACGGTAACCGTGGCGCTGATCGTAGGCGATGAGCCCGGCACTGATAGCGTGGTTGGCGTCTTCCTGCAGGTTGCTGGGCACCGTGGTGGTGACGTTGAAACCCTGAGTATAGGCATCGCTGCCGTAGCGGCCGACCATCTCGGCGCGGGCCATCTCGGCGATCCACGGCGCGCTGACTTCCGGCGTGGGCACGTGGTAGCTGGCGTTGAGCGGCTCGTTGATGGCGGCGTTGTAGCTGGCTTCGTCGATCTTGCCCAGGCGGAACATGCGCCCCAGGATCCAGTCGCGACGCTCCTTGCTGCGCACCGGATTGGCCAGCGGGTTGAAGCGCGACGGCGCCTTGGGCAGGCCGGCGATCATCGCCATCTGCGCCAGGCTGACGTCGCGAATCGACTTGCCGTAGTACACCTGTGCAGCGGCTTCGATACCGTAGGCCCGGTTGCCCAGGTAGATCTTGTTCACATACAACTCGAGGATCTCGTCCTTGGTAAGTTGGCGCTCGATTTGCAAGGCAAGAAGGATTTCAGTGATTTTGCGGGAAAAACTGCGTTCGGACGTCAAGAAATAGTTCTTGGCGACCTGCATGGTGATGGTACTGCCGCCGGTCTGGATATGACCGCTGCGCACCAGCTGCGAGGCGGCGCGCATCAGGCTGCTGGGGTCGACGCCGTAATGGTTTTCGAAATTGTCGTCCTCGGCGGACAACAGGGCTTGGATGAAATGTGGCGGAATCTCGGCGAACTTGATCGGCGAGCGGCGCATCTCGCCGAACTCGGCGATCAGTTTTCCGTCGCTGCTGAACACCCGCAGGGGGATCTGCAGCTCTACGCTGCGCAGGGCGTCGACAGACGGCAGGCTGGGGCTAAGATACAGAAATGCCCCACTGAGCACGAGCAACAGCCCGCAGAACACGGCGAGGAAAGACCACCAGAAAAACTTCAGCAGGCGTATCAAGGCTTTTGGATTTCCAGATAAAAGAATGAGTTAAGCGCAGCACGCGGTACGTGGAAAAAACGCTGGGCATTATAAGCATTTTTCGGCCCGGAGCGTCATTTGCGCTTCTGTCAAGACTGCTATTAAATGCCCCGTACGACAAAGGGTCCGTAAGTCGCGGATAGTAATAGGGAATCGGTTGTGCGTGGACTCTTCAGCAAGAAAGCACATTCGCTATTGGGCATCGATATCAGCTCCACATCGGTCAAACTGCTCGAGCTGAGCCGCACGGGCAACCGTTTCCGGGTCGAGTCGTATGCCGTGGAGCCGCTGCCGGCCAATGCCGTGGTCGAAAAGAACATCGCCGAGCTCGAGGGCGTGGGCCATGCCTTGAGCCGCGTGCTGGTCAAGGCGCGCACCAGCACGCGCATCGTGGCCGTGGCCGTGGCCGGTTCCGCGGTGATCACCAAGACCATCGAGATGGACGCCGGGCTGTCTGACGACGAACTGGAAACCCAGCTCAAGGTCGAGGCCGACCAGTACATTCCCTATCCGCTGGAAGAAGTCGCCATCGACTTCGAGGTGCAGGGCTATTCGGCACGTAACCCGGAGCGGGTGGAAGTCCTGCTGGCCGCCTGTCGCAAGGAGAACGTCGAGGTGCGCGAGGCCGCCCTGGCCCTGGCCGGGCTGAGCGCCAAGGTGGTCGACGTCGAGGCGTATGCCCTGGAGCGCGCTTTCGGCCTGCTCACCGCGCAGCTGGCGGGGGGCAATCAGGCCCTGACCGTGGCCGTGGTGGACATCGGCGCGACCATGACCACACTCAGCGTGCTGCACAACGGCCGCATCATTTATACCCGCGAGCAGCTGTTCGGCGGACGCCAGCTGACCGAGGAAATCCAGCGCCGCTATGGCCTGTCCAACGAGGAAGCCGGCCTGGCCAAGAAGCAGGGCGGGCTGCCCGACGACTACGTGGCCGAAGTGCTGCAGCCGTTCAAGGACGCCGTGGTGCAGCAGGTGTCGCGCTCGCTGCAGTTCTTCTTCGCCGCCGGCCAGTTCAACGATGTCGACTACATCATGCTCGCCGGTGGTACTGCCTCCATTTCCGGTCTGGATCGGCTGATCCAGCAACGCCTGGGCACCCCGACCCTGGTGGCCAACCCGTTCGCCGACATGGCCCTGAGCAGCCGAGTCAATGCCGGCGCCCTGGCCAGTGACGCACCGGCCCTGATGATCGCCTGTGGCCTGGCGCTGAGGAGCTTCGACTAGATGGCAAGGATCAACCTGCTGCCGTGGCGCGAGCAGCTGCGTGAAGAGCGCAAGCGACACTTTCTGATGGCCATGGCCGGTGTAGTGGTGGGCGCCATCGCGATCATCTTTCTGGCAGACCGATTCATCGGCAATGCCATCGACATCCAGACGGCGCGCAATGCCCACCTGCAGTCCGAGATCGTCCTGCTCGACCAGCGCATCAAGTCGATCAGCGAGCTCAAGGCGCGGCGCAAGCAGTTGCTCGAGCGCATGAAGACCATCCAGGACCTGCAGGGCAACCGGCCGATCATCGGGCGCATCTTCGACCAGATGGCGCGCACGCTGCCTGACGGTGTGTACTTCACCGATGTGAAGATGACCGACAAGAACATCGCCATTGCCGGCGCTGCCGAAACCAACAATCGCGTGTCCGACCTGCTGCGCAACCTCGATGCCTCGCCCTGGCTGGAAGCCCCGACCCTCAACGAGGTCAAGGCCAACACCAGTGCCGACGTCAACGGCGCCAACAGTTTTCAGCTGACCGTGCGCCAGACGGCGCCGGTGCCGGCCGACGGGGATGACAAATGAACCCTTCGAGCTGGATGGACAGCCTGCGCAAGGTCGAGCTCAGCGAGCTGGACCTCAACAACATCGGTTCCTGGCCCAACGCCGTCAAGGTGATCGCCGGCGTGCTGCTCATGGCACTGATTCTGGGCCTGGGCTACAACTTTCACATCTCCGACTTGGAAGCGCAGTTGCAGCAGCAGGCCGACCAGGAGACTACGCTCAAGGAGCAGTTCTCCACCAAGGCTTTCCAGGCGGCGAACCTGGAGACCTATACCGAACAGATGAAAGAGATGGAAACCTCGTTCGGTGCCATGCTGCGACAGTTGCCCAGCGACACCGAGGTTCCGGGTCTGCTCGAAGACATCACCCGCACCGGTCTGGGCTCGGGGCTGGAGTTCGAGGAAATAAAACTGTTGCCTGAAGTGACCCAGCAGTTTTATATCGAGCTGCCGATACAGATCAGCGTGACCGGCACCTACCATGACCTGGCCACTTTCGTCAGCGGTGTGGCCAGCCTGCCGCGGATCGTCACCCTTCACGATTTCGAAGTGAAGCCGGTCGATCCCAAGGCCAGCAACAGCCAGCTGCGCATGAGCATCCTGGCCAAGACCTACCGTTACAATGACCAAGGCCTGCCTGGGACGAATGCGGTACCGGCACAGGGGCAAGCGAAATGAGGGCGGTTTTCGTGGCAGGTCTGGCGCTGTGCACGCTGGTGCTGGCCGGTTGTGGTGGCGGCGGCGATTTCGCCGACCTGGATGCATTCATGGCCGAGGTCAAGGCGCGGCCCAAGGGCAAGATCGAACCGATACCGCGCTTTGCGCCCTATCAGGCGTTCAGCTACGAGGCTGCGTCTCTGCGCAGCCCGTTCCAGCCACCGATCAAGATCGAACTGGTGAACAGGCAGAAGGGGTCCAGGCTCATCAAGCCGGACACGACGCGGGTCAAGCAATTCCTGGAGGGTTTCAACATCGAGGAATTCGAAATGGTCGGTACGCTGGGCAATGCCGGCGGACGCTACGCCCTGATGCGTGGTGCCGGTGGCGTGCATCGACTGAAGGTGGGCGATTACCTGGGTCGCAACGACGGGCGGATCATCGCCATCAGCGATGCCCAGGTCGATGTCATTGAAATCGTTCCCGATGGGGATGGTGGTTGGTTGGAGCGGCCTCGCACCATCCCGCTCAAAGAGCGCTCGTAAAGGGCTGGGTCAAGCATGTCTAGTGGAACTCGAAAATGAACAGGATTCTCTCAGCCTTCGGTATTTCGCTAGGGATAGCGATGCTTTCACCGATTGTCATGGCCGCGAACTTGAAGACGCTCGACGTTGCTTCCCTGCCCGGTGATCGTGTCGAGCTCAAGCTCTCGTTCGACGGTCCGGTCACGGCACCGCGCGGCTACACCACCGAGCAACCGGCGCGCATCGCCCTCGACTTGCCCGGTGTGACCAGCCAACTGGGCGCGCGCAGCCGCGACCTGGGCGTGGGCAACGCTCGCAGCGTGGTCGTGGTCGAAGCCACCGACCGCACGCGGGTCATCGTTAACCTGACCAAGCTGGCGCCTTACAGCACCCGCGTGCAGGGCAACGACCTGTTCGTGCTGGTGGGCGAGGGCGCCGCCGCGCTGCAGGGCACGTCGCTGCCGGCCCCGACCTCTACGCCGACCACGCCCCGTCCCGCGTCGCGACCTGCGGCGGTGTCTTCGCCGGCGCCGGCGACCTCGCGAGCGGCGGTGCCGGCCGGACGCGCCATTCGCAACGTCGATTTCCAGCGCGGCGAGCTGGGCGAAGGCAATGTGATCATCGATCTCAGTGACCCGACCATCAGCCCCGACATTCAAGAACAGGGCGGCAAGATCCTCCTCAACTTCGCCCGCACGCAACTGCCCGAGGCATTGCGTGTGCGCCTGGACGTCAAGGATTTCGCCACCCCGGTACAGTTCGTCAATTCCTCGGCCAGCGCCAATGGCGCGACCGTGTCCATCGAACCCAGTGGCACCTTCGACTACTCCTCGTACCAGACCGAAAATCGCCTGACCATCAGCGTGCGACCGCTGACCAACGAGGACGTGGCGCGGCGCAACGTCGAGCGCAACGTCTATACCGGAGAGAAGCTGTCGCTGAACTTCCAGGACATCGACGTGCGTTCGGTGCTGCAATTGATCGCCGACTTTACCAACCTTAATCTGGTGGCCAGCGACACGGTGCAGGGCGGCATCACCCTGCGCCTGCAGAACGTGCCATGGGATCAGGCGCTGGACCTGGTGCTCAAGACCAAGGGCCTGGACAAGCGCAAGGTCGGCAACGTGTTGCTGGTGGCGCCGGCCGACGAAATCGCTGCCCGCGAGCGCCAGGAACTGGAGTCGCAACGGCAGATTCAGGAGCTCGCGCCGCTGCGCCGTGAGCTGATGCAGGTCAACTACGCCAAGGCTGCCGACATCGCCAAGCTGTTCCAGTCGGTGACCCGTGGTGAAAACGTCGAGACCGAGCGCGGCTCGATCACGGTCGACGAACGCACCAACAACATCATTGCCTACCAGACCCAGGACCGCCTCGACGAACTGCGCCGCATCGTCACCCAACTGGACATCCCCGTACGGCAGGTGATGATCGAAGCCCGCATCGTCGAGGCCAACGTCGGCTACGACAAGGCGCTGGGCGTGCGCTGGGGCGGCTCGACCAACCTGCGTGGCAAACACAACTGGACTGCCTACGGCCTGGACAACAACGGCGACGAAGCCGGCAACACCGGCGCCGACGTAGGCAGCAACACGCCCTTTATCGATCTGGGCGCCGCCGATGCGACCTCCGGCATCGGCCTGGGCTTCGTGACCAACAACGTCCTGCTGGACCTCGAACTCAGCGCCATGGAGAGCACCGGCAACGGTGAAATCGTCTCGCAGCCCAAGGTGGTGACCTCCGACAAGGAAACCGCGAAGATCCTCAAGGGCACCGAGGTACCGTACCAGGAGGCCAGCTCCAGCGGTGCCACCACGGTATCGTTCAAGGAGGCTTCGCTGTCGCTCGAAGTGACGCCGCAGATCACCCCGGACAGCCGCATCATCATGGAAGTGAAGGTCACCAAGGATGAGCCCGACTACCTGAACGCCGTACTGGGCGTGCCGCCCATCAGCAAGAACGAGGTCAACGCCAAGGTGCTGGTCAACGACGGCGAAACCATCGTCATTGGCGGGGTTTTCTCCAACACGCAAAGTAAAACCGTGGACAAGGTGCCCTTTTTGGGCGACGTGCCGTATGTTGGGCGCCTTTTCCGTCGGGATGTCGTGTCGGAAGCCAAATCCGAGCTGCTGGTATTCTTGACACCGCGTATCATGAATAACCAGGCGATTGCTGTGAGTCGTTGATTCTGTGCGAAATTTGATACTTGTTGGGCCAATGGGTGCAGGCAAGAGCACCATTGGCCGTCTGCTGGCCAAAGAGCTTCGGTTGCCGTTCAAGGATTCCGACAAGGAAATCGAGACCCGTACCGGGGCGAATATCCCGTGGATCTTCGACCAGGAAGGCGAGGTCGGCTTTCGCGATCGCGAGCAGGCCATGCTGGCCGAGCTGTGCGAATTCGACGGTCTGGTGCTGGCCACCGGCGGCGGCGCCGTCATGCGCGACGCCAATCGCCAGGCACTGCACGCCGGTGGGCGTGTGGTGTACCTGCACGCCTCGGTGGAGCAACAGGTGGGCCGCACGGCGCGTGATCGCAATCGGCCGCTATTGCGTACCGCCAATCCAGAGGCCACGCTGCGGGCCCTGTTGGCGGTGCGCGATCCGCTGTACCGCGAGATCGCCGATCTGGTGGTGCAGACCGACGAGCGTCCGCCGCGCATGGTGGTGCTCGATATCCTCGAACGTCTGCAACGCCTGCCGCCGCGCTGAGGCGCGTGTAGCCGAAGGTGTTCGCGGCGCTTGCAGGATCGTTTGGCGCTACCGTGATTTCATGGCAGCGGTTTTCAGAAAAACAAGAGTGGGGACAGATGCAGACACTCAAGGTTGACCTCGGCGAGCGCAGCTATCCGATCTACATCGGCGAAGGGTTGCTCGATCAAGCCTCATTGCTGGCCCCGCACATTGCCGGGCGAAAGGTGGCGGTCGTCTCCAACGCCACGGTGGCGCCGCTCTACCTGGATCGCCTGACCCAGACCCTGGGTGCCTACTCGGTGGTGCCCGTGGTGCTGCCAGACGGCGAAGCCTTCAAGAACTGGGAAACCCTGCAGACCATTTTCGATGCCATGCTCACCGCACGGCTGGATCGACGCGTCACGGTCATCGCCTTGGGCGGCGGCGTCATCGGTGACATGGCCGGGTTTGCCGCCGCCTGCTATCAGCGCGGCGTCGATTTCATTCAGGTGCCGACCACGCTGCTGTCCCAGGTCGACTCGTCGGTGGGCGGCAAGACCGGCATCAACCATCCGCTGGGCAAGAACATGGTCGGCGCGTTCTATCAGCCGCAGGCGGTCCTGATCGACACCACGACCCTGGCCACGCTGCCGCCGCGCGAGCTGTCGGCGGGTCTGGCCGAGGTGATCAAGTACGGTTTCATCTGCGACGAGCCGTTCCTGGGCTGGCTGGAAGAACACGTCGATGCCCTCAGGGCGCTCGACCAGGCCGCCCTCACGGTGGCCATCGCTCGCTCCTGCGAAGCCAAGGCCCGCGTGGTCGGGGCGGACGAACGCGAGTCGGGTGTGCGGGCCACACTGAACCTGGGGCATACTTTCGGCCACGCCATCGAGACCCATATGGGGTATGGTGTGTGGCTTCACGGAGAAGCCGTGGGGGCCGGTACGGTGATGGCGCTGGAGATGTCCATGCGCCTGGGCTGGATCACCCAGGCCGAGCGGGACCGCGGCATTCGTCTGCTGCTGCGCGCCGGTTTGCCGGTGGTGCCGCCAGCGGAAATGACGCCGGCCGATTTCCTCGAGCACATGGCGATCGACAAGAAAGTGCTGGATGGCAGTCTGCGCCTGGTGCTGCTGCGCAGCCTGGGCGAAGCGGTGATCACCGCCGACTACCCGCATGATGTGCTTCAGGCGACCCTGGAAGCGGATTACCGCGCCATCGTCGCCGGGCTGGAAGCGTGATTGTGAAGGCGCTCGCCGCCCGCCCCGCTCCCACAGGTGTTGAGCCCGGCGTATTCCAGCAGGACGTGGTTCCAGCAACCCATCAACGATTCACCTTTGTTCTACGAGAGTTCGATGACAAGTCTGCATGCCGATGAGGCCTTTCTCGGCCACTACCAATTGGATCATGACCCCTTCGCCGCAAGGGTGCCTGGCTTCAAATTCTTCCCGGCCCAGCGCAAGCCGGTGCTGGGGCAATTGCACCATCTGGCGCGCTACAGCCAGCTGTTGCTGGTAGTCACCGGCCCGCACGGCAGTGGCAAGACGCTCCTGCGTCAGGCCCTGGTCGCCAGTACCAACAAGCAGTCGGTGCAAAGCATCGTGGTCTCGGCACGCGGTGCCGGTGATGCCGCGAGCGTGCTGACCCAGGTCGCCCAGTCGCTCAACCTCAATACCCTGGAAGTGCCGGCCATGCTGGCGCAGATCGTCCAGCTGGGGCTCACCGGGCAGGAAGTCTACCTGCTGGTGGACGACGCGGAACAACTCGACGAATCCGCACTCGAAGCCCTGCTGGCGTTGGCGGCGGGCACTGCGGACGGGCGCCCTCACGTGTTCCTGTTCGGCGAGCCTTCCTTGATCGCGGGCCTGGAGCAGTTCAGCGCCGGGCAGGAATTGTTCCACGTGATCGAGCTGCAACCGTACAGCCTCGAGGAAACCCGCGAATACCTGGCGCTGCGTCTGGAAGGTGCCGGGAAGGGTATCCAGTTGCTCACCAATGACCAGATTGCCGACATTCACGAGAACTCGGATGGTTGGCCAGGGGCCATCAACCAGGTTGCTCGTGATACGTTGATCGAGGCCATGATCGCTAGCCGCTCGTCGGTGAAGCGTCCTGCTATGGGGTTTAAGATGCCTAAGAAACACGTATTGGCGATTTCCGCCGTTGTCGTCGTCGCGGTGGCTGCCGCCTGGCTGATACCCAGCCGTGATGGCAAGGCGCCGAGCACCACCGAACAGGCTCAGTTGCCGATGGGTCAGGGGCAGCCAACTGCCGCCCAATCCAACAACGGCAATCCGTCGGTCGAATTCAATGGCAGCACCCAGTCGTTGCCGATGAATGGCCAACAGCCGGTCATGCGCGGTCCGCTGGCCGAATCCACCGGCATGGGCGATGGCGACGAAACCGGCGCTGCCGTGAACACTTCGCCACAGCCGCCGACCGTCACCACCACCGCGCCACCTGCGGGCGTGCCTGCAGGTGCACCGGCTTCGGTTGCGCCCACGCCGACGCCTGCACCTGCACGTCAGGCGCCGCCGGTGGCGACCACCAAGCCTGCACCTGTCACCGCTGCCAAACCGGCGCCTGCGCCTGCACCGACCGTGGCCGCCAAGCCGGCTCCTGCTGCTGCCGCTGCTGCCAAGCCTGCTGCCGGTGGCAGCTGGTACGCCGGCCAGTCGCCGAGCAACTACGTCGTGCAGATCCTGGGAACCAGCAACGAAGGCGCTGCGCAGGCCTACGTCAAGGAGCAGG
The DNA here is from genome assembly GCF_002438365.1 of Pseudomonas sp. UBA6276. NCBI lineage: Bacteria > Pseudomonadati > Pseudomonadota > Gammaproteobacteria > Pseudomonadales > Pseudomonadaceae > Pseudomonas > Pseudomonas sp. UBA6276. The sequence continues at coordinate 44,778 of NZ_DJUS01000016.1, read as the reverse complement.
GTGGTGACTTCCGTTACTTCAAGAAAACCCTGCAAGGCAAGCCACTGTACGTGATCACCTACGGCAGCTTCGCGAGCCGCGATGCAGCGGTTGCCGCCATCAAGAACTTGCCAGCCAAGGTCCAGGCTGGTAAACCTTGGCCTCGCACTGTCGCCAGCGTCCAACAGGACCTCGCGACAGCTCGCTGATTGTCGGGCGGCACCTATCCCCGCCGCCCCACCCTCCGGCGTCATCTGAATCCCGAGCCTGCTACGCGCTGTGTAGCAGGCTTCGCCGTCCCTGTCCCACCGTTTGCCGTCGAAGGCTCAAGCACGGGCCTTGTAGACATGCGGGCTTGCGCTGTAGAGCTGCGGGATTCAGAATCCAGACTAAGTCGCTATCACAATAGCTCGCTGGAAAACGTTCACATTTGCGACAATTGAGTTATTGATTTCGTCGCCGAATTTGTGACCACCCGTTGCGCTGTGTACAATAACCTCCCTTTTGCCTCCGCAAAGCCGGCGTACGTTCGGCGCGCATGGTAACTAGTTGAATCGAAAAGAAATTGCCTCGAAAAGAGGCAGCCTGGTGAGAATGTGTCTATGAAAACAGGTCTGTATCGTCCGGATGAATTCAAGGATAACTGCGGTTTTGGCCTGATTGCCCATATGTCGGGTGAGCCCAGCCATAACCTGTTGCAAACGGCCATCGAGGCCCTGACCTGCATGACCCACCGCGGTGGGATCAACGCCGACGGCAAGACCGGCGACGGGTGCGGCTTGCTGATCCAGAAGCCCGACCTGTTCCTGCGTGCCATCGCCAAGGACCATTTTGGCAGCGAACTGCCCAAGCAGTACGCCGTGGGCATGGTCTTCTTCAACCAAGACCCGGTTCGCGCGCAAGCGGCCCGCGACAACATGAACCGCGAGATCGAGGCCGCCGGCCTGCAACTGATCGGCTGGCGCGACGTGCCGATCGATACCAGCGTGCTCGGCCGTCTGGCCCTGGAGCGCCTGCCCAAGATCCAGCAAGTGTTCGTCGGCGGTGAAGGCCTGAGCGATCAGCAGTTCGCGATCAAGCTGTTCAGCGCCCGTCGCCGTTCGTCCGTGGCCAACGCGGCCGACACCGACCATTACATCTGCAGCTTTTCGCACAAGACCATCATCTACAAAGGCCTGATGATGCCGGCCGACCTTACGGCCTTCTACCCGGACCTGTCCGACGAGCGTCTGCAAACCGCCATCTGCGTGTTCCACCAGCGCTTCTCGACCAATACCCTGCCGAAGTGGCCGCTGGCCCAGCCCTTCCGCTTTCTCGCCCACAACGGCGAGATCAACACCATCACCGGCAACCGCAACTGGGCCCTGGCCCGTCGCACCAAGTTCGCCAACGATCTGATCCCTGACCTGGAAGAGCTCGGCCCGCTGGTCAACCGCGTGGGTTCCGACTCCTCCAGCATGGACAACATGCTCGAACTGATGGTCACCGGTGGCATCGACCTGTTCCGTGGCGTGCGCATGCTGATTCCGCCGGCCTGGCAGAACGTCGAGACCATGGACCCCGACCTGCGGGCGTTCTATGAGTACAACTCGATGCACATGGAGCCGTGGGACGGTCCGGCCGGTGTGGTCATGACCGACGGCCGCCATGCCGTGTGCCTGCTCGACCGTAACGGCCTGCGCCCGGCGCGCTGGGTCACCACCAAGAATGGCTACATCACCCTGGCGTCGGAAATCGGCGTGTGGAACTACCAGCCCGAGGACGTGATTGCCAAGGGCCGTGTGGGCCCGGGCCAGATCCTGGCGGTCGATACCGAAACCGGCCAGGTCCTGCACACCGATGACATCGACAACCGCCTGAAGTCGCGCCACCCCTACAAGCAGTGGCTGCGCAAGAGCGCGCTGCGTATCCAGTCGACCATGGAAGACAACGACCACGGTTCGGCTTTCTACAGCAGCGACCAGCTCAAGCAGTACATGAAGATGTACCAGGTGACCTTCGAGGAGCGCGACCAGGTGTTGCGTCCGCTGGGCGAGCAGGGCCAGGAAGCCGTGGGCTCGATGGGCGACGACACGCCGATGGCCGTGCTGTCCCATCGGGTCCGTACGCCTTACGACTATTTCCGCCAGCAATTTGCGCAGGTCACCAACCCGCCGATCGATCCGCTGCGCGAAGCGATCGTGATGTCGCTGGAAATCTGCCTGGGCGCCGAGCGCAACATTTTCCAAGAGTCCCCAGAGCATGCTTCGCGGGTGATCCTCAGCTCGCCGGTCATCTCGCCCGCCAAGTGGCGCTCGCTGATGAACCTGGATCGGCCAGGCTTCGATCGCCAGGTCATCGAGCTGAACTACGATGAAGCCATGGGCCTCGAGGGCGCCGTGCGCAACATCGCCGATCAGGCCGAGGAAGCCGTGCGCGCCGGACGTACCCTGCTGGTACTCAGCGACCGCAACATCGCGCCGGGCAAGCTGCCGGTGCACGCGTCGCTGGCGACCGGTGCCGTGCACCATCGCCTGACCGAAAAGGGTCTGCGCTGCGACAGCAACATCCTCGTGGAAACCGCTACCGCCCGCGATCCGCACCACTTCGCGGTGCTGATCGGCTTCGGTGCTTCGGCGGTCTATCCGTTCCTGGCCTATGAAGTGCTGGGCGACCTGATCCGGACCGGTGAAGTGCTGGGCGACCTCTACGAGGTGTTCAAGAACTACCGCAAGGGCATCACCAAGGGCCTGCTCAAGATTCTGTCGAAGATGGGCATCTCCACCGTGGCTTCGTACCGCGGCGCCCAGCTGTTCGAGGCTATCGGTCTGTCCGAGGAAGTCTGCGAGTTGAGCTTCCGCGGCGTGCCGAGTCGTATCAAGGGCGCGCGTTTCGTCGACCTGGAAGCCGAACAGAAAGCCCTCGCTGCCGAAGCCTGGAGCACGCGCAAGCCGATCCAGCAAGGCGGCCTGTTGAAGTTTGTCTACGGCGGTGAGTACCACGCCTACAACCCGGACGTGGTCAACACTCTGCAAGCCGCCGTGCAGCAAGGCGACTACAGCAAGTTCAAGGAATACACCGCGATCGTCGACAACCGCCCGGTGTCGATGATCCGCGACCTGCTCAAGGTCAAGACCCTCGACCAGCCGCTGAGCATCGACCAGATCGAACCGCTGGAAGCGATCCTCAAGCGTTTCGATTCGGCCGGGATTTCCCTGGGTGCGCTGTCGCCCGAGGCTCACGAAGCGCTGGCCGAGGCGATGAACCGCCTGGGCGCGCGTTCCAACTCCGGTGAAGGCGGCGAAGACCCGTCGCGCTACGGCACCGTGCGCAGCTCGAAGATCAAGCAGATCGCCACTGGCCGGTTCGGCGTCACTCCCGAGTACCTGGTCAACGCCGAAGTGCTGCAGATCAAGGTGGCCCAGGGCGCCAAGCCCGGGGAGGGCGGTCAGCTGCCCGGCGGCAAGGTCAACGGCCTGATTGCCAAGCTGCGTTATGCCGTACCTGGCGTGACCCTGATTTCGCCACCGCCGCACCACGACATCTACTCCATCGAGGACCTGTCGCAGCTGATCTTCGACCTCAAGCAGGTCAACCCGGCCGCACTGGTGTCGGTGAAGCTGGTGGCCGAGGCGGGCGTGGGCACCATCGCTGCCGGCGTGGCCAAGGCCTATGCCGACCTGATCACCATTTCCGGTTACGACGGCGGCACCGGGGCCTCGCCCCTGAGCTCGATCAAGTACGCCGGCGCGCCGTGGGAACTGGGCCTGGCCGAAACCCACCAGACCCTGCGCGGCAACGACCTGCGCGGCAAGGTGCGGGTACAGACCGACGGCGGCCTGAAAACCGGCCTGGACGTGATCAAGGCGGCCATTCTCGGCGCCGAGAGCTTCGGCTTCGGCACCGCGCCGATGATCGCTCTGGGCTGCAAGTACCTGCGCATCTGCCACCTGAACAACTGCGCCACCGGCGTGGCCACGCAAAACGAGAAGCTGCGCAAGGACCACTACATCGGCACGGTCGACATGGTGATCAACTTCTTCACCTATGTGGCCGAAGAAACCCGCGAATGGCTGGCCAAGCTGGGCGTGCGCAGCCTGGGCGAGCTGATCGGGCGCACCGACCTGCTGGAAATGCTGCCCGGCGAAACCGCCAAGCAGCAGCATCTGGACCTGACCCCACTGCTGGGCAGCGACCAGATTCCGGCGGACAAGCCGCAGTTCTGCGAAGTGGATCGCAACCCGCCGTTCGACAAGGGCCTGCTGGCCGAGCAGATGGTGGAAATGGCCTTGCCGGCGATTCAGGGCAAGACCGGTGGCGATTTCGAAATGAACATCTGCAACTGCGACCGTTCGATCGGTGCGCGCATCTCCGGCGAGATCGCCAAGTTGCACGGCAACCAGGGCATGAACGCCAACCCGCTGACCTTCCGCTTCAAGGGCACTGCAGGTCAGAGCTTCGGCGTTTGGAACGCCGGGGGCCTGAATATGTACCTGGAAGGCGATGCCAACGATTACGTCGGCAAGGGCATGACCGCCGGCAAGCTGGTGATCGTGCCGCCCAAGGGCAGCCCGTTCAAGACCCAGGACAGCGCCATCATCGGCAACACCTGCCTGTACGGCGCCACGGGCGGCAAGCTGTTCGCCGCCGGCACCGCAGGCGAGCGTTTCGCGGTGCGCAACTCCGGTGCCCATACGGTCGTTGAAGGCACGGGCGATCACTGCTGCGAATACATGACCGGCGGTTTCGTCTGCGTGCTAGGCAAGACCGGCTACAACTTCGGCTCGGGCATGACCGGCGGTTTCGCCTACGTGCTCGACCAGGACAACAGCTTCGTCGACCGGGTCAACCACGAACTGGTGGAAATCCAGCGCATCAGTGGCGAAGCCATGGAAGCCTACCGTACTCACCTGGAACGCGTGCTGGCCGAATACGTCGCCGAAACCGACAGCGAATGGGGCCGCAACCTTTGGGAAAACCTGGACGACTACCTGCGTCGCTTCTGGTTGGTCAAGCCCAAGGCCGCCAACCTGAAATCGCTGCTGTCCAGCACCCGTGCCAACCCGCAGTGATATGCGCCTGAAGAGTTTGATGAGGTTTTAACAATGGCTGAACGTCTGAGTAATGACTTCCAGTTCATCGAGGTCGGGCGCAAAGATCCGAAGAAGAAACTGTTGCGTCAACGCAAGAAAGAGTTCGTGGAAATCTACGAGCCCTTCAAACCCGCGCAGTCGGCCGATCAGGCCCACCGCTGCCTGGGCTGTGGCAACCCGTACTGCGAATGGAAGTGCCCGGTGCACAACTTCATTCCCAACTGGTTGAAGCTGGTCGCCGAGGGCAACATCCTCGCGGCCGCCGAGCTGTCGCACCAGACCAACACCCTGCCCGAAGTGTGCGGCCGGGTGTGCCCGCAGGATCGTCTGTGCGAGGGTGCCTGCACCCTCAACGACGGTTTTGGCGCAGTGACCATCGGTTCGGTGGAGAAGTACATCACCGACACCGCGTTCGCCATGGGCTGGCGTCCGG
>NZ_DJUS01000016.1:39053-39188 GCF_002438365.1 Pseudomonas sp. UBA6276 | reverse complement strand
ACAAGAACCCGGAAATCGGCGGTCTGCTGACCTTCGGCATTCCCGAGTTCAAGCTGGAAAAGAGCGTGTTGAGCAATCGCCGCGAAGTCTTCACCGGCATGGGCATCGAGTTTCGCCTGAACACCGAGGTGGGCA
>NZ_DJUS01000016.1:38424-38877 GCF_002438365.1 Pseudomonas sp. UBA6276 | reverse complement strand
TCGACATGAAGGGCAAGAAGGTCGTGGTACTGGGCGGTGGCGACACGGCGATGGACTGCAATCGCACATCGATTCGCCAGGGCGCCAAGGCGGTGACCTGCGCCTATCGTCGCGACGAGGCGAACATGCCGGGCTCGCGCAAAGAGGTGAAGAACGCCAAGGAAGAGGGGGTGAAATTCCTCTACAACCGGCAGCCGATCGCCATCGTGGGTGAAGACAAGGTCGAAGGCGTGAAGGTGGTCGAGACCCGTCTCGGCGAACCCGATGCCCGTGGCCGTCGCAGCCCCGAGCCGATTCCGGGTTCCGAGGAGATCATCCCGGCCGATGCCGTGGTCATCGCTTTCGGCTTCCGCCCAAGCCCTGCGGCCTGGTTCCAGGACCACAGCATCCAGACCGACAGCCAGGGCCGCGTGGTGGCACCGGAACAGGGTCAGTTCAAGCACCAGACCAGCA